>JBEPYG010000007.1:0-32736 GCA_041641515.1 Roseiflexus sp. | reverse complement strand
GCCATCCTGCGCAGCGCTGGCGTCGAGGTGATCTACCACGATCTGCCGCAACCTGGTCGGGCGGACTCGATCTTTGTCTTTGATCCGGCGATTGTCACGAATGCGGGCGCGGTTGTGTTGCGCATGGGGAAGGAACTGCGGTCTGGAGAGGAAACGGCGCTGGCGGAATGCTTCCGGCAGATTGGCGTTCCAATCCTGGCGACGCTCGATGGCGACGCGCGCGCGGAAGGGGGCGATCTCCTCTGGCTCGACGAAGAAACGCTCGCCGTCGGCATCGGGTTTCGCACGAACGCCGAAGGGTTGCGCCAGTTGACCGATGCGCTGGCGCCGCACGGCATCCGCACCCTGCCGGTCGAACTGCCGTACTACCAGGGTCCCGACGCCTGTCTGCACCTGCTGTCGCTGATCAGCATCGTCGATGAACGGCTGGCAGTTGTCTATCCGCCGTTGGTTTCCGTACCGTTCTACCAGGAACTTCAACGCCGCGGCTTTCGCCTGATCGAGGTTCCCGATTCTGAATTTCCAACGATGGGATCGAATGTTCTGGCGCTTGCACCGGGGCAATGCCTGATGCTGGAGAACAATCCACTGACGAAGCAGCGCCTGGAAGCGGCAGGATGTGAGGTGCTGACGTACCGTGGCGATGAGATTTCACTCAAGGCGGAAGGCGGCGCGACCTGTCTGACGCGCCCGCTTTTGCGAGAGTAGCGCGATGATAATCTCCGATCCAGTCGAACGCGCGGTCATCGATGCGATCGACCTCGACGGGGCGCTGGCGTTTCTCAGCGACCTGGTGGCGATCCCCAGTCTCGATGGTTCACCCGGTGAACTGGCGGCGCAGGAGTATGTTGCGGCATTCCTGGAGCGCCTGGGGTGCGAGGTGGATGTCTGGGAGATCAATTTCGATGCCCTGCGACAACATCCTGCGTTCTCAGCGGAAGTGGAGCGTGAACGTGGACTGGGGGTCGTTGGCGCCTGCGGAGCGGGAGATGGACCGACCCTCATCTTCAACGGGCATGTCGATGTCGTGCCGGCTGGTGACGAGTCACTGTGGCGCTTCCCACCGTGGCAGGCAACGATCACCGATGGTGCGGTCTACGGGCGTGGCGCACTCGACATGAAAGGCGGGCTGGCATGCGCCATCTTCGCCGCAAAAGCTATTCGCGACGCCGGGGTGCGTTTGAAAGGACGCCTCCTCATCCAGAGCGTGATCGGTGAAGAAGATGGCGGGTGCGGCACGCTGTCCACTGTCCTTCGGGGACACACTGGCGACGGCGCGATTGTTGTCGAGCCGACCGAACTGCGCATCGCACCGGCGCAGGCAGGTGCGCTCAACTTTCGTCTGATCGTTCCGGGCGCCGCCGCACACGGCTGTGTGCGTGAAGAAGGGGTTAGCGCCATTGAGAAGTTCATGCCGCTCTATCAGGCGCTGATGGACCTCGAAGCCGTGCGCAATACAGCGGCGCAGCTGCGGGACGACCCCGTCAGCCGGCTGTATCGTCGCTACACGCTCCCATATGCGCTATGTATTGGCACGGTGCGCGCCGGTGAATGGGCTTCAACCGTCGCTGAAACACTCACTGCCGAAGGACGGTACGGCGTGGCGGTTGGCGAAGATCTCGAGGTTGCGCGACAGATGCTGGAAGAGACGGTTGCACGCGCTGCCTACACCGACCCATGGCTCCGTGAGCATCCGCCGCGTATCGAGTGGTGGGGCGGGCAATTTGCGCCCGCCAGCACTCCTCTCGACCATCCACTGGTGCAGACCGCTGCCGAAGCGTTTGCCGACATCACCGGCGCGCCAGCCATATACGAGGGCATGACCTACGGCGCCGATATGCGCCTGCTGGTGAACGAAGGATGCACCCCGACGATCCTCTTCGGACCGGGAGACGTGCGCAACGCGCATCGTCCTGATGAACGAGTTGCGATCACCGATCTTCTCACTGCGACACGTACACTGGCGCTGACCGCGCTGCGCTTCTGCGGTGTTGCGCAGCGGTGATGAACGCCGTCTCCAGGCGACGATGTCGCCGTTATGCACCCGGGGTTTCACGCTCACCGGCGCGACCCACAAGGCGCCACGCGCCGGGCAGCAGGAGCGCTGCAATCGTCATTTTCACCAGATCGCCTGGAATGAAGGGGAATGCCCCCTTTGCCAGCGCATCACTCATCGTTGTCTGAAGCGCGAATGCCAGCCACGTCGAACCCAGCCCCAGAATGAGCACCGAGCAGAGCGCCATCGACGCCGCCATGCGCAACGGGTGGCGATCAACGCCGAAGCGTTGCACCAGAAAGCCGATCAACGCCGCAGCCAGCGGAAATGCCACCAGATACCCGCCAGTCGGACCGAAGAGTCGCGCCAGACCGGCGGCGCCACCCGCGAAGACCGGTAGACCCACAACCCCCGACACCACATACGATGCCAGGGTGATGAAGCCTAACCGCCAGCCATATGCCGCGCCGATCAGCATGACACCCAGCGTCTGCCCCGTAATTGGAACCGGCGTGAATGGCAGCGTGATCCGAACCTGCGCCAGCAGCGCGACAAACGTCACTCCCCCCACAACGAGCAGTAGATCGCGCAACCAGGAAGCGCGCGGAAAGACAGCCTGCGCGAGTGATGGATGACTGACCGATGGTGCGACCATAAACGCCCCCCTTTCGGTGAACTCAGGCGCCTGAAGCATCTCCCCAGGCGCACATCTTAACTTCCCATAACGACCCGTGTGATATATAGTATCCTGCAAGAGTTACAAATTCGTTTTTATGAGCGACCACATTCACAGGTTTCGCGATGACGCAGATCCTCCTCATTTTTATCACCGCCCTTGTCTTTTCAGTCCTGGCGACGCCGCTGGCGCGGCGGGTAGCGCTGCGCACCGGTGTGGTCGATGCGCCTGCAGCGCGCAAACTGCAACTCGTGCCGGTGCCGCTGCTTGGTGGCGCCGCGATCTATGCCGCATTCGTTGTTGCGCTCATTCTGTTTGGCGATCAAACATATGTGCGTGAACTGATCGGCATTCTGCTCGGCGCTACGCTGGTATCGCTCTTCGGTCTGGCAGACGATCGCTGGGGATTGAATGCCTACGTGAAACTCGGCGCTCAGACGCTGGCGGGCGCCATTCTGATCCTCGGCGGCACCCAGGTGCGCCTCTTCCCGGCTGAATGGATGAATTGGGCGATCACGCTCTTCTGGGTGGTGGGCATAACCAATGCGCTCAATCTGCTCGACAACATGGACGGGCTGTCGGCGGGGGTGACGACGGTTGCCGCCGCCTATTTCCTGCTGCTGGCGGCAATGAGCGGGCAATACCTGGTCGGAGCGATGGCTGCCGCGCTGATCGGAGCGTGTGTGGGCTTTCTGCGCTACAATCTCAACCCGGCCACGATTTTCATGGGCGATACCGGTTCACTCTTCCTGGGTTTCCTTCTGGCGGCGCTGGCGATTAGACTGCGCTTCCCGTCGAATGTTCCGTGGGTCACCTGGCTGGTGCCTGTGTGTGTTCTGGCTGTGCCGATCTTCGATACATCGCTGGTGTTTGTTTCCCGTCTCCGCCGGGGCAAAAACCCATTGACCACGCCGGGCAAGGATCATGTGTCGCACCGCCTCACCGCACTCGGTCTGACTCGCCGTGAAGCGGTGCTCATCTGTTACCTGCTGGGGTGTGGCGCGGGAATGGTCGCGGTGTACATCTCACAGGCGCGTGCGCCGGATGGATACATTGCCGCCGGACTACTCGCCGCAGCGATGCTCGCGGGAATCATCTGGTTCGAGCGACGCCAGGAGCGTGATCAGAACGTTGAACGTTCCACGTGAAACGTTCAACGCTCGCCATCATCACCCCTGCGGCTCATGTTCTGAGGCAATCTCATCGGGATGCAGACGAATATCCAGGCTGCGCCGTTCGATCTCGCGACGGAACTCGCGCCGTAATTGCGCCGCTTTCCAGCGCCGCTGTTCGACAGGTGTGGCAGGCGTGAATGAGGGAACCCGGTGCGGTCTGCCATGCTCATCAACTGCCACCATTGTGAAGTAGCAGGTCATCACGTGACGTTCGCTGCGCGCCTGAATGTTTTCCGCCATCACCCGGATGCCGACTTCCATCGAGCTCGTTCCCGTGTAATTGACCGATGCCAGAAAGGTGACCAGCTCACCAACGTACAATGGCTCGTGAAACACAACCTGATCAACCGAAATGGTAACCACATATGAACCTGAATAGCGCGCAGCACAGGCATATGCCACCTGATCGAGCAGTTTCAAGATCGAACCGCCATGGACGCGCCCGGCGAAGTTGGCCATATCCGGGGTCATCAGAACAGTCATCTCAAGGCGACGGTAGCTGTGATCTTCGTCCATGCCTGTCTCCCTCCCAAACAGCACCGACTTAGAAGACCTTCGGATGCCCTGGTTCAGCGCCTGTCAGGACAGCGACGATCCACGTCGCTATTCTGTCGCCGTTATCCTTTGCGGAAAACATATCGGACAGGTGCGCTGCCAGAGGACGCTTTCTATCATATCAGCCCCAGATACGGGCGATGTTCATCCTGCGCGGCGATACCCGTCATTCCCACGCGATGCCGGTGTGCTAGCTGGAGGATCGTGCGCACTGCCCCACATTCATTTCCCAAGCAAACGCGAGCGCACATCGTCGATGGCGCCCGGCAGTGCATACTGTGCGTAAGGGTCGTCGGGGGCGCCAATGCTGATGTAGTTAGCGTCGAACGTATAGCGTTCGATCTGATCGGGCGTGAAGTCGCGGAATGCCCACGCCAGACCGAGGAGTTGAGTTTCCGGAATATCAGTGGTCACGTAGCCGCGCAGCGCCGTCATCGATGCAGCGATACTTTCGAGACGTCCGACGGCGTTCCGTTCACGCACCTGTGCGAGCGCCGCAACAATGACCGCCTGCTGACGTTTCATGCGTTCCCAGTCGCTGTCCATATGCCGGATACGAGCGTACATCAGCGCACGTGCCCCGTCCATGTGTTGAACGCCGGGACGGAAGTGCGCAATCGTGTACCCATAATCCATCGTCGGATAGAGCGGATCATAGAGTTCGACCGGCACATCGATCGTCACGCCGCCGATGGCGTCGATCGCACCAATGAAGCCAGTAAAATCGATCGTAACCGTGTAGTCGATCGGAATGGAAAGCAACTCACTGATGGTGCGCCGCGTGAGTGCGACGCCTCCGCCAAGCGCCGGGTTCAGTTCGCCGTAGACCATTGCTGCATTGATCCGCGACCATCCCCATCCCGGAATCGGCGCCACCAGGTCGCGCGGCAGCGAGAGGAGCGCAATCCGACGATGCTCCGGTTCGATACGCACCACAATGATGGCATCGGCGCGCGCTGGAAATGTTTCGCCTGGGCGCCGATCGATACCCAGCAGCAGCACATTGATTGCTGTCCCTGGCGGCGGTGCGCGCTGAGGATCACCCGACAGCGTGGGGAGCGGAACCAGCGGCGGGGTTGGATCTCCTGGCCGATAATCGGGACGCAGCGGAATGGGGGTGATGGTTGGCGGTATCGGCGAAGGCGTCATAACCGTCGTTAATGCCGTGTCTGTGGCGATTGGCGCCGATGGTTCTTCCGCAACCGTCATGGTTGAGCGCACCGATTCCGTGGGTTCAGTAACGCGCGTCGGCGCCGCAATTTCTGGAGACGCCACGACCGCTGTAGCAGAACTGTATACCCACGCAGGCGGTGGCACGGTCGGCGGGATGAGGGTCGCCAGTTCCGGCGGAATCGTCGCGGGAAGAGCGACCTGCGTCTGCCCGGTATTTCCTGCCATAGCACCGACGCTGCTGGCAATGGCAGCGAACGCAATCGCCAGACGCGCGACGAAGATCATGCTCAACACAGCTGCGATACCTGCCAGTGTCAGGCTCACATTGCGGACCAACCGTGCTGTCTGGTACGCTTGGCGGGGTTGCTGCGCAGCTGGAGATAGCACTGGATTGGGCGGTGTTTCGAGCAGCGCGGCAAGCAGCGCATCACCTTGGCGCCGGCGGTATGCCCGGCATGCCGCGCAGCCGACGAGATGAAATCCGAGAGCGCGACGGTCAGGGCGCGTCGAACCGGGAGAAACGCCGTAATCGATCAGTCGCCGCGCTTCGCGGCAGTCCAGGGTCAGATGTTCCATACCATCACGGCATCATCGTTCAGTCAGGCGGCTGCACTTTACAATTATCACATACTCGGCTAGAATCGGACTGCACAATTGATGACACATTCGTAACACATATGAAACTGATTGTCCAGATCCCCGTGCTCAACGAGGCTGAATCGATTGCGCGCGTCCTCGCCGACATTCCGCGCGACATTCCTGGCATCACGAGCGTCGAGGCGCTGATCATCGACGATGGGTGCACCGATGATACCATTGCCGTGGCGCTGGCGCATGGCGCTGACCACGTGGTGCGCCATACCAGTCGCAAAGGGCTGGCAGCCGCCTATCAGACGGGTATCGACGCGGCGCTGCGCCTCGGCGCCGATATTATCGTCAATACCGATGGCGACAATCAGTATCCGGGGCGCGAAATCCCCCGGTTGATTGCGCCGATCCTGGCGGGGCAGGCGGATATGGTGATCGGCGACCGTCAGATTGAGAGTAATGTGCATTTTTCACCGCTCAAAAAGATCTTACAGGTGGTCGGCAGCGGCGTTGTGCGCTGGGCTTCAGGCACGAATGTGCCTGATACCGTGAGCGGTTTTCGCGCTCTGTCGCGCGAAGCGGCATTGCGCACATTTGTAACGAGCGATTTTTCGTATACGGTGGAGAACCTGATCCAGGCGGGCAAGCGTCGCCTAACGATCCAGACGGTGCCGATTTCGACCAATCCGGTACGTCGCGCTTCGCGGTTGCACAGTGGAAACTGGAACTTCATCAAACGGCAGGCGTCAACGATTGTGCGCACCTATACGGCATACGAGCCGCTCAAGACGTTCACCTATATCGCGCTTCCTTTTCTGATTGCCGGCTTTGTGTTTCTGGGGCGCGCGCTGTATGTGTATCTGATGCGCCAGCTGGTTGATAACTTTCCGCAGGACAACGCGCAATCGCTGGCGGTCGGCAGCACAGCGCTCATTCTTGGCTTCATTATTTTTCTCATCGGTCTCTTGGCCGATCGGATCGGCGGGACGCGACGCCTCATGGAGGAAGTGCTCTACCGCGTTCGCGCGCAGGAAATTGCAGATCTGGCATGGCGACGCGACCTGCAGGAGCGTCTGGATCGCCTCGAATGCCGTTTGGCGGAGAGCCAGGAGATGAGAGCACGGGAACAGATCGAAGATGAGGGTTTGACACGTTGAACATTGCACGTGCAACGTTCAACGTGTCAAGTTCTTCCTCACCCAAAGAATATCGACCGCCGCGCAGCGGTGCGTTCATCGAGCAGCGACTGAATGCGGCGCTGCACCAGAACATTGATCTGCTCAATCGTGGTCGGATCGTCGGCTGCTGCAGCACCGTAGGCGGACGGGTCGATCGGTGTGTCGAAGATGATCGACCATTTGCTTGGCAGCGGCGTAATGCCCAGCAACCCAAACCAGGGGAAGAGCGGCGTGAGAGGGAAGTACGGCAGGTTCAGCAGTTGGGCAACGGGACGGACGTTGATCAGCATCGGATAGATCTCCTCAGCTCCGATGACCGCGACGGGAATGATTGGCGCGCCAGCGCGCAGCGCAATACGGATGTAGTCGCGTGCGTCGAAGCCGGTCAACCGGTAGCGGTTCCAGAACAGCTTCCCCGCTCCCTGCACGCCCTCCGGGAATGCACAGACGAGTTGCCCGTCGTCCAGCAGGCGCGCAGCATTCTCCGGCAGCGCCGGCGCCTGACCAAACGCAGCAAGGGCAGGAGCAAGACCAGGCGCCGCCGTCATCCAGGGATCGTGCAGCGAACGCACCAACCGCTGTGATGGATGGTCTTCGAGCACAGCGGTTGCAATCATGGCACTGTCCCACGGCAGAACGCCGGAGTGATTCGCCAGCAGGAGCGCTGGTCCTTCGACAGGGACGCCGTCGAGCCCTTCACTCGTGACACGCCACCAGGAACGGTAGAGGAAACCGGCGACCGGGCGCACCAGCTCGATGAGTTCGGCGTCCATGCCGTAGGCATCAACAGCGAACTCGCCGCGCAGTCGGCGCTGGATCAACGCCGTCAGTTCGGTGACCTGGTACTGAAGCACCATAGCAATGCCACGCCAGAAATCCGGGTCGAGATAGTCGCTGCTCAATACATTCTGGCGCAGCGTCGTCACGACATTATCGAGCGCCGGGGGGCGCAGGCGCTCCAGGTTTTCGCGGATCAGGCGCAGGAGGTCGGCTGCCAGATCGCGGGTTTCCGCCGATCCTTCGGTCTGATTGCGGATCTCGACTTCCAGTTCCTGCACGGCTGCAGCGGTCTCGGCACGCAGCGTTTCGACAGGATCGACCGACGAGGTTCGTCCACCCGTATACGCCACACTGATCTCTTCCTCAGGCGCCGGCGGCGCTTCGTCCGGTTGAGACGCGGGAGATTCGACGGGCGCAGGAATGGCATCGGTAACCGGGGTGCGCTCTTCTGTCTCGACAGCAGGCGTTGTCTCCTGCAGATTATCCATACCCTTCGTTTCATCTATCGCCGCGGGCGGCTCATTTGCGTTCGATGCGGGAGCATCCGACATGTCCACCTCCTCTGAGATAACTGATGCGATTACTTCGGGGCGTTCGTCTGTTGCTGCGCGCTTCGTTGTGGAAGCGGCGCGTTGTGCGCTCCTGGAACGTTTCGGACCGGCGGACGATGTTGTTTTGCGCTTTCGCGCACGCGCCGCCAACGATGCGGCATCGTGTTCGACGTCATTGTTCGAATTGGACATAGGTTCACTCTCAACAAGGCGTGAAGCGCCGGCGAAATCACACGTGTTCCGCGACGAGTTCACGCAGCGTTTCATCGGGTTGGCGCTGCGGTTCCCAGCACAGTTCGCACGCCGCGCGACGAGTATCGCCCACGCACGCATACTGCAGATGCTCGATTGGGAACGGCAGCGCGCCAATCAGCGAACGAACCGGCTCCAGGAGTGATGTCGCCTGGAACACAAGCAGCGGCAGCGGCAGCGGCTGCCCGCCAGATATCAGAATAGCCTGCGACAGAAGCAGGGGGGGATGCGCCGCGATGTTGAATGCGCCATCGACCTGGTCGTTCAGGGTTGCCAGCGCCAGCGCGACCGCCGCGTCGTGGATGTGGAGCACCTGCACCCGCGGGTCGAACCCTGCCAGCACCGGCGCCGGGCGACGGCAGAAGAACTGTACGACGGGCGAGCGAACACCGTTACCGGCAACCGGTGCACAGCGAACCATCGTGATCCGCATATCGGGATGGCGTGTTTTGAAATCGGCAACCAGACGTTCAATCTCGATATAATCCTGCAGCAACCCGGCTGGCGCACCGCCGGACAGCGGCGCAGTCTCTGGAAGAAACAACGGCGCATCGGCGCGCGCTCCGTAGACCAGGGTGCTGCTCCGCATCACAATGCGCTTCACCCCTGCAGCATGGCAGGCGCCGAGCACCTCGATAGCGCGGTACACATTGCCGCGACCAGGGATCTCGTATGGAAGCGCCTCTTCTTCGCCAGAAATATCAAGATGGACTACCGCATCGACGTGCGCGGCGCGCATCATGGCAAGCAGCGTTTCGCCGCTCATATCACACACGCGCATCTCGACATCGGCAGGCGCCTGCTCGGGAGCGACCCTTCCCACGCCAATCACACGCATGCGCGGTTGTGTCGCCAGAATGCCGGCAACGAGGCTCCCCAGCACGCCGCCGATTCCAGTGACCAGCACTGTTGTCATGCTCACCTCTGTCGGGTTACGCCGCATTATGCCAGGCGCTGACGCAGCCAGTGCTCGACCCCGCTGCGATCCAGATCGGAGTTCGAGACCGATCGCACCAGCCAGAGCAGTTCGGACTCCGCCACGTCGTTGCGCAGCGATGCTTCATTGAGGGCAAGAAAACGCAGCATGCAGAGCAGCGCCGTCGATTCGTTGGCGCTGACGAAGGGGCGGCTCTTAATCATCAGAAACATCAGCGCCGCAGCTTTGCTCGGCACATCAGGGTACAACTCCGCCTCGAAGAGCACCTGGCGCGGCGCCGTCACCACCGACATCAACCGGTCGTGACTGGCAATCCCCAGACGCCCTCCATACCGAACAACCGCATATGTATGCAGGTCCAAAACGTCATCTGCCGTCAGGTACTGAACCATCCTGATCTATCCTGCTGCCGGGAGCGCGCCCTAGTCATCGATCCCCGGTCTCTGGTTCGCTCAAATACCCGCCAGTTCGCGAAACATCTTATCATACCGGTCACTCACGCCGCGCGCCCATTCGCGCAACTGTGGACTCATCGGGCGCCGCAGCAGCACCTCGTTCTCGGTAAAGATCAATTCGACCAGTTCCTCGTCGCCAAGACCGACGGCGCGCAACCAGCCCTGTACGGTTTCGGGCAGATTCTCCCGTTCGATGGTAAACGATCGCGGCAATGCTTCCTCCCCCAGGCCCAGCAGATCACTCATACGCCCGCCATCCGTCGTTGCCGCAGCCGAACATCCTCACTCCCGCGGTCGCAGATGCGGAAAGAGGATAACTTCGCGAATGTTCGGCTGATCGGTGAACAGCATGACCGTCCGGTCGATACCAATGCCCAACCCACCAGTTGGCGGCATACCGTACATCAGTGCATTAAGAAAATCGACATCCATCTGTTGCGCTTCATCGTCACCGGCATCGTAGGCGCGCCCCTGTTCGAGAAAACGTTGCTCCTGATCGAGCGGGTCGTTCAACTCGGTAAAGGCATTACCAATTTCCATGCCTGCAACCACGGGCTCAAAGCGTTCGACCAGCAAAGGTTGATCGGGACGCCGTTTTGCCAGGGGCGACAGCGCCACCGGATGATCGAGCACAAACGTCGGCTGGATCAACTCTGGCTGGACATAGACGCTGAACAGTTCATCGACCTGCCTGCCCCAACCCGGCTTGAAATCGACCTTCAGCCCGGCAGCGCGGATTGCCTCCTGAAGCGGCTCGAGTTCGGTCAGTTCGAGAATATCGATGCCGGTGCGTTCGGCAATCGCCTCAGGGATCGACACCCGACGCCACGCAGGACCAAAGTCGATAGTCCGCCCTTGAAACACAATTGTCGTGCCGCCGGTGACTTCCAGCGCGAGCGTGCGATACAACTCTTCCACCAGGCGCATCATATCGTTATAATCGGCATACGCCTGGTAGCATTCCATCATCGTAAACTCAGGGTTATGCGTTCGATCGACCCCTTCATTGCGGAAGACCTTGCTGATTTCGTAGACGCGCTCGAAACCGCCGACGATCAGGCGCTTCAGGTAGAGTTCAACGGCGATGCGCAGGTAGAGATCCTGCTTCAGCTGGTTGTGATGCGTGATGAACGGGCGGGCGGATGCGCCGCCATAGATTGGTTGCAATGTTGGCGTTTCGACCTCAAGAAAACCGCGTTCATCGAGGAAACGCCGTATGGCGCTGATAATCTTCGCGCGGGTGCGAAAAACGTCGCGCACTTCGGGGTTGACGATCAGGTCGAGGTACCGCTGACGGTGGCGTTCTTCGATGTCGGAGAGACCATGCCACTTTTCGGGCGGTGGATTGAGCGACTTCGCCAGCACCCCCATGCGTTCGACGAACACCGATGGTTCGCCGCGCTGTGTGTACCGCAAGGTTCCGCTGGCTTCGACAATGTCGAACGTATCGAGATCGTCGCGAAACCGGTCGAACCACTCATTGCCAAGGTCGCCACGACTGAGCCAGAGCTGAATCTGTCCCGATCCATCTTCGATGTGGGCGAACGCCAGTTTGCCGAGCACCCGACGCGCACCGACGATCCGACCGGCGACCGTAACCTTTTCACCGCGTTCCATCAACCGGTCGAAACTGGCAAGAACCGTCCCGATCCTGTGGGCGCGCTGCGTGCGCGGCGGGTAGGGATCGATGCCGGCGGCGCGCAGCCGTTCCAGTTTCGCAAGGCGCTGTTGTTGGAGTTCGTTGAGTTCCATAGCGCCTATGATACGCGATTATGGTTAAAACGCAAACAGTCCATGATATCGTTCAAAACGCGCACGAACATCACCCGGTACGGGTGACGTCCACGCGCGTTCGCTCCCGAAACCGCCCAACAGCGATATCGATTACTCAATACTGACGATAGTCAGTTTCATCACGCCAGAGGGGGTCTCTACCGTCACCTTCTGGCGCGGTCGCTTGCCAAGCAACGCCGCACCAATCGGCGACTCATTCGAGATTTTGCCGTCGCTCGGCTTCGCTTCCGTGCTGCCAACGATTGTCCAGGTTTCTTCCTCTTGCTCTCCATCGATGCGCACGGTCACGCGCGAGCCAATGCGAACTTCGTGGTTGCTGCCGTTCTCTTCATCGATGATCTGAGCACGTGCGAGAATGCTCTTGATCTCACGGATGCGACCTTCGAGATGAGCCTGCTGATTTTTGGCATCCTCATATTCACCGCTTTCCGAGATGTCACCCAATTCCTTTGCAGCGTTGATGCGCTCTGCGATCTCTTTGCGGCCCTTGGTGACAAGCTCTTCCAACTCGGCTTCGAGCCTGGCGCGCCCATCACGAGTGAGGTATGCGGGTTTGTCGCTCATCGTTCTTGCCTTCTTCCGACACTTGTTCCTGCTGTGTCCGCCTGCGTTGCGGTCGTCGCCGCCGTCGTGGAGCGGCATATACGGCGCTGCGGGGCGTCTGGTTCTTCCGTCTGCGGCATGCGCCTTTGGACGACGAAACGCAAGAGAACAACCTGGCTAATCCGACGCATATGCGCGCCCGATTGCATTGCTCACCATGCTCCTGAAAGGGGAGACATCGGGGTGTGTGGTCACCCGTCGCATCGTGCGCGTAAATGAAACGACTGAGAGCATGCTCTCAGCCTCCCGGTCGGGGTTGCCCCGCCCAACGTTATGTATTGCATAACGTTGACGATACTCATTATATGCGATTGCACACCATTTGTAAAGCCAGTTCCCATGCTATAATGCGATGCAGTATTCGGAGAGCCTGCTCTGCTCGATGTCACACCTGACCAACCACGACATTGCTGAGGTCTTCAGCGCGATTGCCGATCTGATGGAGATTCTGGACGAGGATCGTTTCCGCGTTCAGGCGTACCGGCGCGCCAGCGATGCCATTCGTGATCTGCCGGCGCCGCTAGCTGCCTACCGCGCTCGCGGCGAACTGGAGCAGATCCCCGGTGTCGGCAAAGCTATCGCCGAAAAGATCGGCGAACTCCTTGACACTGGCGAGTTGGCGTACTACCTCCGGCTCCAGGAAAAGGTTCCACCCGGCGTCCGCGAATTGCTGCGCATCCCCGGCGTCGGTCCGCGTACTGCCGGTCGCCTCTACCGTGAACTCGGCGTCACCAGCCTGGCGGAGTTGAAGATCGCTGCCGAAAGCGGGCGTCTGGCGACGCTCAAGGGGTTTGGCGCCAAAACAATTGAGGGCATTCTCCAGGGCATCAGTGCAGCGGAACGGCAGGAGCACCGTGTGATTCTGGCGCATGCGCTCGAGATCGCCGAAGCGTTGATCGATGCTCTGCGGGACGCTGCACCCGTGCTGCACCAGGCGGCGTATGCTGGCAGTCTGCGCCGTGGCCGTCCCACGGTCGGCGATCTCGACATTCTGGCAGCTGCTGACGATGCACCCGCCGTGGTGCGCGCCTTTACGACGCTGCCGCTCGTGGCGCGAGTCGAGTCGGCAGGGGACGAAAAAGCCAGCATTCTGCTCCACAACGGCATGCAGGCAGACCTGATCGCTGTGCCGCCAGGCATGTGGGGGTCGGCATTGCAGCACTTTACCGGCAGCAAGGCGCATAACATTCGCTTTCGCGAACTGGCGCTGGCACAGGGGTTGAGTTTCAGCGAGCATGGCTTCCGTCGCGCTGATGGCACGCTGCTGACCTGCGCGACCGAAGAAGAGGCGTATGCCGCAATCGGTCTGCCCTGGATCCCACCGGAATTGCGCGAGGACGAGGGGGAGTTCGAGGCGGCGCGTGCTGGCGCGTTACCGCGCCTGGTCGAACTGAGCGACATCAGGGCCGATCTCCATATGCACAGCACCTGGAGCGATGGCCGTGCCGATATTCGCGCGATGGCGGAAGCGGCGCGCGCACGCGGCTATTCCCACATCGCCATCACCGACCATAGCGCGTATGTCGGTCTGACGCACGGACTGGACGCGGAGCGGTTGCGCGCGCAGCGCCAGGAGATCGCGGCATTGAACGCGGAATATGCGGCGCACGGCATCCCGTTTCGCATTCTGCACGGCGTCGAGGTCGATATCACTCCCGAAGGAAGCCTCGCACTGCCCGACGATGTGCTGGCGGAACTCGATATTGTCGTCGCTTCGGCGCATGTTCAACTGCGCCAGTCCCCCGAAGCTGCAACCGAGCGGTTGATCCGTGCAGTGCGCAACCCGCACGTCGATATCATCGGTCATCCCGTAGGGCGGAATCTCGGATCGCGTGAAGGCGCGCCCGTCGATATCGACGCACTGGCGCGTGCAGCTGCCGATCATCGGGTGCTGCTGGAAGTCAACAGCGGACCACACCGCCTCGATCTGGACGGTCCGGCGGTACGGCGCGCACTGGCGCTGGGGGCGACCATCACGATCAACAGCGACGCGCACCATCCCGACAATCTGGCGTGGATGCGGTTAGGAGTTGTCACGGCGCGGCGCGGCTGGGCGGGCGCGGCGCAGGTGGCGAATACCTGGAGTTTCGAAGCGCTTCTGGAGTGGCTGAGTCGGCGTTGAGCGGCTATCCGAGACATCTTGTGCCATCGTCATCGCGAGGAGCGCACGCAATACCTAACCACGGGTTATGTGGAGAACCTCTACGGCTGTTTTTGAGCATTATCGGGAGGAATAAATATGCCATCCGTCTTTTCGCGTATTGTGAGCGGCGAATTGCCATCTGCGAAGGTCTATGAGGATGATGAGACGCTGGCGTTCATGGATATCAACCCGGCCAGCCGGGGGCATACGCTGGTGATTTGTAAGGAAGAGCATCCGGACATTTTCAGCACTCCTCCGCATCTCATTGCAGCAGTGGCGCGGACGACACAGAAAGTGGCGCTGGCGCTCCGCGATGCGCTCAATATCGATGGATTGAACATCATTCAAAACAATGGCGCTGCAGCAGGACAGGTGGTGTTTCATTACCATGTCCATTTGATACCGCGCTGGCAGGGTGACCATGTGCTGCGACCATGGACGCCCCATCCGACCGACCCATCTGAACTGCAGGCGATTGCAGAACAGATCCGTGCTGCACTGGAAGATTAATGCCAATTTCGCGTAAACACGCTGCATGCAGCATTGCGCCAAAACGCACCCGGACGCCGACAATCCGCAATCCGGAATGGCAGGTATAAGAGGATCTCGTATGGATAATGATACAGGCAATATGCAATCGAATACAACAGACGAACTGACCGACAACGGCATGAGCGCTCGTCGCAAGGCGTTTTCGGCGCTCATGCTGCTGGTGTTGCTGTTACTGATCCTGCTCCTGTTCGCTGCCGCCACCGAACGCACCGATATTATCAATTTTACGTCTGCAGCCTGGAGATTACCAGCCTGAATGGAAGACGACGTTCACACGCTTGCTGCCGAGCAGGGGCTCAATCTCGAGGCGCTGCGCGCCGCACTCGCCGCTCTGCGCATGCATGCTGGCGGTGATGCGTTCTATGTGTTCTGGCTGCCACGTGGGAGTGTTGCGTCCGACGATGGCCCGAAACGTCGCCGCACCCTGCTCGCGTTCCCATCTCCCGACGCAGCGCTGGGTTTCGCTCAGCGCAATCGTCTTGTGCACCCTCCAGCTGTTCCGCGGCTTCGTCTCCTCTCCCTCGTACAACTGGTGCGCGCCATGGTGCGCGAACCTTCGATCGCTGCACTGCACCTGGTGTTCGACACTGAGGAACTTCAGTCGTATCCACCCGGTCATCTTCCGCCTGGATTGCATCTGACCCGTGATGATGTGTTGCACCTGATCGGCGTGCAGTAGACAATTGAGCGCTGAATGGGCGCCCTTGCGCCGGCAACGCCCGATATTCGAATACTGTCTCAGGAGCGAAACTCCGGCGGAAATTCGCGCAGATTGAGGTGTGGGTCGAGGCATGCAAGTTCCACGTCGGCTTCGACATAGATTTGTCCATCGCGCTCGATGCGCTGCCTGAACAACCCCCGGTATGGCGATTGCAGGGTGAATGTCGAAACCACTTCGAGGATGTCGCCGAGTTGCGCAGCGCGTTTGAAACGAATATTCATCGCGTAGACGACAATGTAGTAACCGGACTGATTCCACTCCCAGATCGGCTTGCCAAACCGCTCCACATATTCGCTGCGCCCTCGCTCCATGTATTTGAGGTAATTAGCGTGATAAACGACGCCAAGCGCGTCGGTGTCTTCATAGTAGACTTTACAGGTCAGACGATGTTCCACAATCGCTCCCGTTATGTCTTTCGAGGTTCGTTCGAGAGTGAGCGTTTTTATCTGTCGTCCGGTGTGTAACCGGTCATTTCGATGTACCCGCTGCCGCCGGCGCTGCCGCTGATGGAGACGGCGCCCTCCCAGTATACAACGGTGACAGGTAACTCCTGATCTGCCAGCAGCGGCGTCAGGGTGAGGTCAATCGCTTCGGCGGGAACACGTAACCGCCAGCGCGCCGGGTAGGTCGCCCCACTGCGCGGACTCGTCCACTCATCGAGCGGTTCGACCAGCACATCGTCAGCATTCAGACGCCGCGCTGCCCCATCTGCGCCCACCAGCACCCCTTTGCTGAAGGGGTCGATGCCTCCATTGCGCAGACGCAATCGGTAGAACATGAGATCGCGCCCATCGTCCAGATGAAGCGCGAACCAGTCCCAGCCGACCTGATCCTCTCCAAGCGCGCTTGTGCTCCACTCGCGGTCCATCCAGCCCAGCCCGCTCACCTGGTGCGTGGATGTGCCAATACGCACGGCTCCGGTGACTGGCATACGAGTGAAGGAGTAGTAATACGATGCGTTGCCGGCATCAGCGCTTTTCTGGCTCAATCCGCGGTCACCCTGCAGCACCGGCGGCTTGCCCGCCGCCAGTGTCAGGTCGATCGCCACATCCCCTGCCGTGGCGTACAGACGCATCGGCATCCCATCAGGACCCTGCCCTTCGACAACCCAATCTTCCAGCCAGACGCGGAACGGCTCGCTCTGCGCCCCGGCAAGCCCTGCCGCACCACGACTGAAACGCTCAAAAGCGTGGAACTTGCCGCCAGTGATGTCACTGAGCGCAAAGTGGGCCATGTAGATACTGTTCGATGCCCATGCCGAAGAGCGCTGCGGGTCGCCGGGCATCAGGCCAGTGCGGAAAATGGTGAACTGGAAGCCAAATCGCCGTCCGTCGGGTGACTGAAGATTGCCGGTGTAGTACCACCACTCAATGGCATACTCAGGGTGAGGTCCATGGTCGCGTGGAAAAACGAAGGGACGCGGCTCTGTGGCGCGCGCAAAACCGGCGGTATCGCCGGCTGCCATTGCCTCGGCAACGGCAAGCCGGGCGCGCGGCTCGACGGTTGTAGCCGGAACGCTGCACGCGGACAGCATCGCGACTACCACAACAATCAGTGCCAGACGCTGCCACAATACCGACCAGCGTCGTGTGTGACGATGGATCATTATAGCTGCCTGTCTTACGTAAGTGCCTGTCCGAAAAACCGCCCCTTCGATACGCGCTGCGCGCTGCTCAGAATGTGGTTTTTCGGTATCCTGCGTTGTTCAGATAGGCTCTAATTATAGCTGCGCAGACTTCGGCGCGACTCAGCCGAACGATGAGCTTTGCCTGATTGGGGAACGTCAGCGCCATACCCCGACGTGAGTCCCCCCGAAGCGCGCCACCGTGCCCTGACAGGGTCAAGCATATACTGGATTAATTTCTAAAGACCATCAACTACGAGGATTTCTCAGATATCTAACTCCACCACCGTAGGGTACGAACGACTGCTATCGGCGGATGGCAGACCGTCGGTCTACCCGGCACTATTCATCAGCCGCTCGCGGATGGTGGCAACTTCCTGGCGCAGCCGCGCATCAGTGTTGAGTTCTTCGGCAATCTTGTCGCACCCATACATAACGGTCGTATGATCACGACCGCCGAGCAACTGACCAATTTCCATAAGACTGGAGTCGGTTTCCTCGCGGAGCAGATACATCGCCACGTGACGCGGAGTGACAATATTGCGGCTGCGACCACGCCCCTGGAGAGAGCGCAGGTCAACGCTATAGAACGCAGCGACTTCGCGCAGGATAGCATCGGGAGTGACCCGTTTGCGGCGGTTGGTATCGAGCAACTCGCTCAACGCCGCCGTCGCCACATCAATCGTCACCGGGACATTGTACATTTGCGCATACGCCGTCACTCGATTGAGGCATCCTTCAAGTTCACGAATGTGACTCTGAATACGCTGGGCAAGGAAATCGATCACCGGCTGCGGCACCGGCACCGGTGATTGCTCCGCTTTTGCGCGCAGAATGGCCGTACGGGTCTCGAGGTCGGGCATCTGCACATCGACGATCAACCCCCACTCGAAGCGAGAGCGCAGGCGTTCCTCGAGCGTCAGGATCGCTTTGGGCGACCGATCCGACGAAATGATGATCTGTTTGCCAGCTGAATGCAGCGTGTTGAATGTATGAAAAAATTCTTCCTGGGTTTGCTCTTTGCCCGCAATGAACTGAATGTCGTCAATCAGCAGAATATCGATATTCCGGTAGCGAATGCGGAACTCTTCGGTCTGCTGGCGGCGAATGGAGTTGATCAGATCATTGGTAAAGGTTTCCGAAGAGACGTACAACACATTGACTTCTGGATCGCGATCCAGCACAAAATTGCCAATTGCGTGCAGAAGGTGCGTTTTCCCCAACCCCACGCCGCCATACAGAAACAGCGGGTTGTACGCCTGCGCCGGATGCTCCGCTACCGCCATGCATGCCGCATTTGCCAGACGATTGCTCGGACCGATAATGAAGCGGTCGAAGGTGTACCGCGGGTTGAGCATGCTGGATCGCACGGCCCGATGCAGTTCGAGTTGCTGCACAGATGCGCGCTCGAGCGGATGGTTTACCCCGTTCCTATAACTGCCTGAGGGCGACGTGTGGTTGTCGCCGTTGCGCGTTTCACGAACGGCGTACCCGCCATTGATCGGCGCTCCTTCGACGCGCTCAGACCCCGACACGGACAGAACGATGCGCACATCGACAGGAAACCCGACAACCGATCCCAGTTGCTCACGGAGAGCAGACAGGTACCGGCTCTCGAGCCCTTCTTTGATAAAGGCATTCGGCGCGCGAACAATTGCCACACCATTGTCGATGTCGAGCAGGGTGGCGCCGCGCACCCATGTGTTGTACTCGTGGCGCGGCAGCTGCACCTGAAGTGATCCTAGAGTTGTGTTCCAGACTTTGGTGAGGTTCACAGCAACCTCCCTGATTTTGGCAAATGAAGGCTTCCCGGAGTGCAGCCATTGAACTCCAGCGCAATGCTTATGCGACCAGCGCAACCGGCGTTTCTCTCGGGTGAGGGTTTTCCCGAACGTTTTTCTCGTGCCATCGATCATACGCCATGCCCCTCGACTTTTCAAGTCAGAAGAGGGCTTCCGTCTATTGCACTTCCTTATAGTCTGTACCCTCCGATCATCGGTCGTGCTTGTGAGATCGGGCACACACCCGTTTGCTATGTCGACCAACGAACTGCAGAGTCGTGGATAACTCTGCGCGACTTGTCGATCCTGCAGGATTGTTATCGCTTGTTTATGAGGAATGCGGCGATACGCCAGTGACATGAAGGTTATCCACAATTTTGTGGATAAACCTTTCACGGATGTGGAAAAGCATCCGGGTTCATCACACAATCATAACAATCAGGATGCGCGCGCTTCTGGCAGATCGAGGGGCGGAAGATCGTCCAAGCTGCTCAGACCGAATTGCCGGAGAAACTCAGCGGTGGTGACGTACAGGATCGGACGTCCAGTTGTTTCGAGCCGCCCGCCTTCCGCAA
Organism: Roseiflexus sp.; assembly: GCA_041641515.1. Classification (GTDB taxonomy): domain Bacteria; phylum Chloroflexota; class Chloroflexia; order Chloroflexales; family Roseiflexaceae; genus Roseiflexus. The sequence continues at coordinate 12,627 of JBEPYG010000007.1, read as the reverse complement.
TCAGGTCACGCGACAGCAGCGCACGGAGCACGCCGCTGCTGTCGACGCCGCGAATGGCTTCGATCTGCGCGCGCGTGATGGGTTGGCGATAGGCGATGATGGTTAGCGTCTCGAGTGCCGCCGTCGAAAGACGAGACGATGCTGGCGTTCCCAAAAAGCGCTCGATGACCGCTGCCGCTTCGGGCGCCGAAACCATCTGAACGCGATCGGCGTCGCGTTGCAGGCGCACGCCGCGCCCGGCGCAGGTTGTCGCCAGCGCGTCGAGCGCCTGTTCGACCGCATCCGGCGGCAGATCGAGCGCACGTGCCAGTTCGGTGACGGTCACCGGTTCACCGGCGACGAACAGAAGCGCTTCGAGCAGTTGCACGGTCGTGGGTGACGGCGGTACGGGGAGGTCGAGCAGCGGCGATTGTTCCATACGATTCAGGAAAGGTACTGAAGTTCACGCGGAAATGTGGTCAGTGACTCGGCGCCATCCGCAGTGATGACGACGTCGTCTTCGATTCGCACGCCCCCCACACCGCGAAGGTAGATGCCAGGCTCGACAGTAAACGTCGCACCGACAGGTAGCGGCGTTCGGTTTCCAGCGACAATGAACGGCGGCTCGTGCACATCGAGCCCGATGCCGTGCCCGGTGCGGTGGATGAAGAGCGATCCGTATCCATTGCGCTCGATAACCTGGCGCGCTGCTGCATCGATTGACTCGCCGGTAGCGCCTGGTTGCGCCGCTGCTTCCCGCCCGGCTGCGTTCGCCGCCAGCACCAGGTCGTACACGTGACGCATTTCGTCGGATGGACGTCCAATCGCAAATGTGCGAGTAATATCCGATACATATCCCTGGTACACGGCGCCCCCATCGAACACGACCATGTCGCCGTCCTGCACCTCACGATCGCCACTAGTGTGATGCGGATTGGCGCCGTTCGGTCCGCTGGCGACGGTCGTCTCGAAGGCAGGGTGACATCCTGCCGAGCGAATGGCGTGTTCCCACAGATCAACGATGGCGCGTTCGCGCATGCCTGCCCGCACCTGCATGATGGTCTGACGCAACGTCTCTTCGATGACCTGCACGGCCACACGCATCGCTTCGAGTTCGACTCGCTCCTTGACCATCCGCAGTTCGGACAGCAGTGGTGTGGCATCTGCGAACTGTGAGCCGGGGAGCGCCTGTTCCAGCGCGCGCAGTTCAAACACGCGCATGACGGTATGCTCGATGCCGACGACACTGCCCTGCCCCAAACCGGTATCATGCACCGCGCGCACCAGCGCAGCGCCCGGACCCTCATCATCGCTCCAGGGATAGTAGCGAAACACAGCGCCTGCCACTTCCGCTACGCGCGCATACTCCAGTCCGGGCACCACCAGCGCCGGTTGCCCATCCGCCGGCGTCAGCGCCATGGTCAGCCGTAGACCGGCGTGCATTGTCAGTCCAGACAGATAGCGCAGGTTGCTTCCGGGCACGACAACCAGCGCGTCGAAACCGTGACGGCGCAGAGCTTCCTGAATACGTGAGAGGCGTTCAGTCATGATGGCATCCTTGTCGATTGGTGACGGACACACCAAGGGGCGGGAGACAACCCTGCAGCGCCGACGCCGTCAGGTACGCCGGCAGCGCGCTTCCCCCAGCACAACGGTCGCCCTCGTCATCGCTACCCATCGCCCTCGTGCTGCGGGAAGCGCACCCTGGCAACCGTCCATTCGTCGCCAATAATGAGCGAAAACTCACCCTGCAGATCGTCCTGCACCAGTGTACGAATGATGTGCAATCCCAGACCGCTGCCGCTGCTCGAGGGTTCGGCGGTGGCTGTACGTTTCGGACCGTCATCGCGCACCTCAACCGTGATCATTCCGTCGTTCTCTGTCGTTTCGATGATCACGCACCCACCCCCCGCTGACAACCCATGGGTTATGGCATTCACGATCAGTTCATTCAGCACGATAGCTAGCACGGTTGCATCTCGTGATCCAACGCGCGCCTGATCGCCGCGAATTTCGAAGCGGATCGGCTGTTCTGGCGATGAAAGGCTGAGTCGGGCGCTTTCGGCAATCTGGCGCGCCACGGCATCGACCGTTGTGACCCCGATATCTTCGCGGCAGAGCAGGTTGTGGACGCCGGCAATCGCCTGGATGCGCGCCACGCTGTCGCGCAGCGCAAGAGCGCCGCGATCGTTGGGCGCCAGACGGCGTTGCTGCATCGTGAGCAATGCGGAGATGGTTTGCAAATTGTTGCGCACGCGATGGTGCATTTCCTGCAGCATTGCCGACTTGACCGCCAGCGCGCGCAGGCTCTCGTCGTACAGGCGTGCATTTTCGATTGCAATCGCCGCCTCATCGGCAAACGTCGAGAGGAGGCGCATATGCTCATAATCGAAATGACGCGCTTCACCAGTGTAGAGGCAGATGGCGCCGATGGTGCGATTCTGCTGGACACGCAACGGCATACAGAAGAGCGAGTAGAAGTTTTCGCGCGCCGCGACCTCTGCCAGCTCGGGAAAACGAGAGTCGTTGAAGGCGTTGTGTACAGCCAGCGGGCGCGCCTCACGCACCGCCTGGGCAATGAACCCGGGAGTCTCACCACGCGGCGTTCCGCCATATGTTGCAGCAAGCTCCAGCCGCCCGTCATTACCGACGCGAAAGATGTCGGCGCGCTCGGCACGCGACAGCTCCACCGCCTTGGCAACGATCAACTTCAGCACCTCTTCGAGATTGAGTTGCTCGGCGATGCTTTTCGAAACCTGCTGCAACGTCGTCAGTTCGCGCACCTTCTGGTGCAACTGCTCGTCGGTCTGCTGGTAGAGTTGGGCATTGACGATAAAGAATGCCAGTTCGCCCGCGACAGTTTCGACGAAATTGATCTCTTCCGCCGTGAAATCGCGTGGACCATACGTTTGAATGGTGATCACGCCCTGCAACTTGGCGGCGCCAAGATGGAACCGTTCGACGCTGAAGAGCACGATCGGCACGGCGAGCATCGAACGGTACTCTTCCTCGCCCAACCCCGGCTCGACACGGAAGCGCGGCTCGCGGCGCACATCGCGAATGGCAAGCGGGCGACCTTCCCGCGCCGCCCATCCGGTGATACCTTCACCTACGCGAATGCGCACCTGACCAATAACAGCATTGTTCAACCCGTGCGTCGCCCGCAGTGTCAGATCGTCGGTGTTCTTATCGTACAGGTAGACCGAACAGACCTCCACGCCGATCACTTCTGCAACGGTTTCGACCACCAGTTGCATTGATGTGTCCAGGTCGAGGGTGGAGTTCGCAGCCGAGATGATGCGGTGGAGACCTTTGAGCTCCGCCATGCGGCGCACTAGGTGGCTTTCCCATTCACGGGTGCGCTGCTCTTCGCGCGCTGCACCGTATGCCAGCAGCAATTCGGAGAGTGCAACGCCCGGCTCGACGCCATGCAACTCCGAGAGCGCCAGTCCGAGTTCCGCCAGCACCTCCGGTTCACCATCTTGCCGATACCAGAGCGCTCCTAGCTGACGCAGCAGCACACGTCGCTGCTCGTTCGACTGACTGACCGCCAATTGATCGATGACTTCCGAGATGTTCGGCAGCGATGCTCGCAGTTCCTCCACGAGCATGGGGAGGAAGGAAGTGTGCGCGCTGTGCATACAGACCTGCCCGACGAGAAGATTCTTGTGACGCTCCACGCATATTATAGCAAACGGCTCTGATTGAGAAAAGATTGCACATATCCTGTCGGTTGTTACGCTCTTCCGGGCGACCATCCTGCGAACAGCAACGTGCAAGCATCGGCGCTGCACCGCGCTTGCATGGTTGCGGCGCCTCTGGTATGATCTCGCACACGAAAGACGACCATCCGGCATGATGCTCGACCCGCCAGACGCTGCCGTTGCGGCAGTGCATACCATGCCTGCCACCGTTGTCGCCGATTATCGGCGGTTGCTTGCGTTGACCGGCAGCGATGCTCCACGGCGCCGCGCCATTCTGATCCCACGATACGCGCGATATGCGCCATTTCCAGGATCCGGTGCGCCGCCCTGGCAACTGGAGGCGGTTGCACGCCTCCTGCTTGCTGCGGGAGTTGCCTCGATCACTGCGCTCCTGCCCATTCGTCGCAACGATCGGTACGGATATACGTCAATCGCCGCTGCGCTCGGCATTGATCCACTACGCCCTGCACCGCCGCTCGACAACGAAACCCTGATCGTTGTGCTCATTCCGTGCCGGGTTGACGGATGCAATGGACTTTTTGGCGCCACACACGGTCTGGCGGCGCTCTACCATCCTGCCGCAGCAACGCGCAACACAGTTTGCGGCATTCCAGCTCTGGCACAGATGCGTCGCTGCGGCGCGCCGCTTCTGGCAGTAGCGGATGCAACGACGATCAGCGATGGACGTGGCGCCGAAGCGGAGTACGCCGAGGTGCGCAATGTTCTGCTGGCGTCACGTGATCCTGTGGCGCTCGATGCAACCATTGCCGCGCAGTTTGGTCTCAATCCGCTCCATGATGTCCCCTGGTTGCGCGAGGCGCACCGTCAGGGATTGGGAATGGCGCATCGGAGTGCGATCTCGATCTGTGGCGATAACGGTGCGCTCGGCGATCGATGGGGATGTGCAGCGCCGTCATCCCGTCGTGGGATCCCGGACTTCCGACGCTGGACGACGGCGGATGCGACGACCTTGACGAGCTGGCTGCGTCATACCGGCTGGGGGCGGCTGTTTCGCGATTACCAGATGCGGTATGCCGCGCGTGTTTTGTGATGCCGCCGTTCCCGTCACAATGCAAGGCGCAACGATTGCACCCCGCGCAGCGCGAAATTGTCGCGCCACACGATGCGCTCATCAAGCAGGCGCATGTCGGGGAAGCGACGTACCAGTGCGCCGATCGCTACCTGCCCTTCCAGCCGCGCCAGGGGTGCGCCAAGGCAGTAGTGCGAACCGTGCCCGAACGAGAGATGCCGCACATCGCTGCGCGTCAGATCGAGTCGTGCCGGGTCTTCGTACTGCGCCGGATCGCGATTTGCCGAACCAATGAAGACGGTCACCGTCTGCCCTGCTTCGATGCGATGCCCGTGAAATTCGATGTCAACCAGCGCCCGGCGACTCGTCAGCTGCACCGGACTGTCGTAGCGCAACAGTTCTTCGATAGCTGAAGCGGTCAGTTCCGGATGGTCGCGCAGCAGTGCAAACTGATCGGGATGGCGCAGCAGTGCCAGCGTACCGTTGCCGATCAGATTGGTGGTCGTTTCGTGACCGGCGAGGAGCAGGAGGATGCTGTTGGCCACTAGTTCCTGTTCGCTCAGTCGATCACCGCCATCTTCCGCCTGTGCCAGCGCCGACAGCAGATCATCGCGTGGCACGCGACGTCGCTCAGCCACAAGCGCCAGAAAGAAGTCGGACATTTCCAGCACCGCCTTCAGCGCCGCCGGAAGCACCTCGGCTTCAGGTCGTGCGGCGCCGCCGATGAATGCCGCCAGGCTATCCGACCAGCGACGAAACTGATCGTGCATATCGACAGGTACGCCAAGCATGTGGGCAATGACCGTCACCGGCAATAGGTACGCAAATTCGCCAATCAGTTCAATTTCGCCACGTATCGCAGCAGCGTGGAGCAACTCGTCAACGATGCGTTGCACCAGTGGACGGTACGACTCAACGACGCGCGGCGTGAAGGCGCGATGCACAAGCGTGCGAAGCCGGGTATGGTCCGGCGGATCGGTGAAGAGCATCATGTTTGCGCGCGCCTCGAAGAGGGACGCCAGCCCGGTTGTCGCCAGCCATTGCGGATCGGCCTGCACACGATCGGCGCCAAAGCGCGGATCGCGAAGGATGGCCTGCACATCGGCGTAACGAAACATCTGCCAGTCGCCTCCCGTCCATCTGATTGGTTGGACAGCGCGCCAGTAGTCGTAGATCGGGTAAGGATTGTCAATAGCTGCTGCACTCCAGAGTTCGGGCAGCGGTTCGGTTGGCGCGTGCATAAGCTTCCTCTTGCAATCGTACCAGTCCTGCATATGATACGATAGTGTTCGAGCATTGTCATTTCTGCGCAAGAGTATCGCATGTCGTTGCTGGATCTTGCACCGCACAACCCGTATGGTCTGACGCTGCGTACACCGGTGATGGTCGCTGCCGGGTGCTTGGGGTTTGGCGTTGAATACGAGCGGATCGTGCCGATCGAACGTCTGGGAGCGATTGTCAGTGGAAGCGTCTCGTTACGTGGCAGGCGCGCTTTGCCGCCGCTGCGACTGATCGAAACGCCAGCCGGGGTGCTGAGTGTGGGCGCGTGGCGCGATCCCGGGCTGGATCGGGTACTGCGCGAATATGTTCCGGTATGGGCAACCTGGAACACGCCGGTCGTTCTGAGCGTGACAGCCGATCATCGCGATGTGGCGGCGGCGCTCGAAGGCGTCGAAGGGATTGCCGGCATCGAACTGGCCTTCGGCGACGATTGGGGTTCTGCTGCCAGAGTCGTGGCATCGGTGCGCGCCGTGACCTTACTGCCGCTGCTGGTCAAACTGCCATTGCACGAGCGTCTGACAGCTACAACGCGCTCGGCAATCGATGCAGGCGCCGATGCCGTGACGGTTGCCGCGCCGCCACGCGCCTGCGTCGTGGATCCGCACACCGGCGAATTACTGCACGGTCGGCTCTCCGGTTCCGCCATCCGTCCGCTCGTGCTGGAAGCGGTTGCTGATGTCTGCGCCACGCTGCCCGCGCCTGTCGTGGCATGCGGCGGGATCGTGACTGCCACCGACGCACACTCCTTTCTGGCGGCAGGCGCGATTGCCGTGCAGGTGGGCTCAGCGCTGCTCGCCGATCCGTGGGCAGCTGTGCGCATTGCGGATGCGCTGACACCCACGGATCGCGACCGACTCACGCCGACCGATTGACCCTGAGATCAGGCGCGCACGTGCCCGTCACCTTCCACCACCCATTTGTAGGACGTCAGTTCGCGCAGCGCCATCGGACCGCGCGCATGGAGTTTCTGCGTGCTGATCGCAATCTCGGCGCCCAACCCAAGTTGTGCACCGTCGTTGAAGCGTGTCGAAGCGTTGACGAACACTGCCGACGAGTCAACCGCCTGCACGAACGCCTCGGCAGTTGCCGGATCGCGAGTGATGATCGCGTCCGAATGGTCACCAAAGCGCGCAATATGATCCAGCGCTTCGTCCAGCCCGGTTACCACGCGAACGGAGAGGATCAGCGCCATGAACTCAACGCCAAAATCACTCTCCCTGGCAGGGATGATCTGTGGCGTGTCGAAACCTGCAGCGCGCAGAATGGTCAGCGCTTCTTCATCGACACGCAGTTCCACGTTGCTGGCGAGCAGATCGCGGGCAACTGCAGGCAACACCTGATCTGCAACGTCGCGATGCACGAGCAGCGTGTCGAGCGCATTGCAGACGCTGGGACGCTGCACTTTCGCGTTATGGACGATCGGAACAACCATGTTCAGATCGGCTGCCCGATCGACATAGATATGACACACGCCGATACCGCCGGTGATGACCGGCATAGTCGCCTTCTCGCGGCAGAAGCGGTGCAACCCGGCGCCGCCGCGCGGAATGACAACATCGATGTATCGGTCGAGGCGCAACAACTGCTCGACCAGTGCGCGATCCGGGTTGTCGATCACCTGAATGGCATCGGCAGGGAGCCCGGTCTGCGCGATGGCATGCTGGATGAGGCGCGTCAGCGCCGCGCAGGAACGGGTGATTTCCTTGCCGCCGCGCAGGATCGCCGCATTGCCGGATTTCAGACAGAGCGCCGCAACATCGACCGTCACGTTCGGACGCGCTTCGTAAATAACACCAACGACGCCGAGCGGCACACGACGTTTATGTACGCGCAGCCCATTCTCGAGCACAGTGGCGTCAAAACGCTCCCCCACCGGATCGGGCAGGCGCGCGACAGTGCGGGTATCGGCGGCAATCGCTGCGAGACGCTGCGGGGTCAGGGTCATCCGATCGAGCAGAGCAGGTGACAGACCGGCATCGCGTCCAGCGGTGACATCCTCGGCATTAGCAGCCAGCACCTCAGCCGCGTTGATCTCATCGAGCAACGCTGCCGCAATCGCTTCGAGCGCTGCATTCTTTTGCGCTGCCGGCATCAGCGCCAGGCGTCGTCCGGCAGCACGAGCGCGCGCGCCAATCTCTTCGAGGTTCGTCATGGTTCACTCCTGGTACCACACGCAATGAAGGCGCATTCGAGTCATCGCGAGCGAAGCAATATCCCCCGCCCAACAGAAGACTGCTCTGGCGCCTGACAGTGACGCCTGCCCACTACAACACCCCCATATCATCGCGATGCACCACTTCGGGACCGTAATCAAAACCGAGCGTTTCGGCAATCTGCGACGATTGCAGTCCGCGAATGCGGCGAAGATCAACCGCGGCGTATTGCGTGATGCCACGCGCAATCTCCCTGCCATCGGTGGTATAAATGCGAATGGTTTGTCCGCGAGCAAAATCGCCCTCGACGGCGACCACACCGGCGGGGAGGAGGCTCTTGCCCCCCGCGATCAACGCGCGCGCGGCGCCCTCATCGACAGCTACGCGGCTATGGCGCGCGGTTTCCGCCAGAATCCAACGTTTCCGGCTTTCGACCTTCGTCGCCTGTGCCGGGAAGCGCGTACCGATCGCCTCACCCGCCACGACGCGCGCAATGACCTCACGTTCAGCGCCGCTGGCAATAACCACATCAGCGCCGCTGCGTGTCGCCAGATCCGCCGCCTGGATTTTGGTCAGCATGCCGCCGGTACCGCGGACATTGCTGCCGCCAGCAATTGCATAAATGTGTTCGGTAATATCGGACACAACGGCAATGCGTGTTGCGGACGGGTCGCGGCGCGGGTCGGCGGTGTAGAGACCATCGATATCGGTCAGGATCAGGAGCAGATCGGCATCGACCAGGTTGGCGACCAGCGCCGACAGATTATCATTGTCGCCGACGCGAATCTCGCTGACGGCGACCACATCATTTTCGTTGACGATGGGCAGCACATTGTGCATCAAGCAAGCCAGCAGCGTATTACGCGCATTCAGGTACCGATTCCGGTCGGTCAAATCACCGCGGGTCAGGAGCGTCTGCGCCACAGTAATGCCGTAAAGTTCGAAGATTTGCTCGTACAGATGCATCAGACGGCTCTGCCCAACTGCCGCGAGCATCTGCTTGAGCGGAATGTCACGCCGTCGCGCCGGAAAGTTCAGACGTTCACGCCCCACTGCGATAGCGCCCGAACTCACCAGCACGATCTCGACCCCCTGGCTGCGCACGGCGGCAATCTGCTGCACCAGCGACACAATCGTCGGACGATGCACCTTATCGGCGCCAGCGGTGAGAACGTTGGTGCCGACCTTGACAACAATGCGACCGGGATGGGTCATACGTTCAGATACGAGGCACAAGGCGTCAGGCACGTGGATAGCGGCAAGGAACTAGAGGCTTATTGAACGTTCAACGTGGAACGTTCACTCTCGACCTTACGGCGCCAGACGATACCCGACGCCCCATTCAGTCAGCAGTAATTTCGGTTCGCGCGGATCTTGTTCGATTTTACGGCGCAGATGCCAGATGTACACCTTGAGGTAATCGTTGTCTTTGGTGTACTCGTGCCCCCACACGCCGCGCAGGAGCGTTTCGTGGTCGAGCACAGCACCGGCATGCTCGGCAAGCAGGAGAAGCAGATCGTACTCGGTTGGAGTCAGATCGATTGGCTCGCCGCGCACCAGCACTTCGCGCTTCTGCTTGTCGATCATGATATCGCCGCCGCCGGCGACGATCGGGCGCCTGGGAGAAGGCGCCCGCCGCAGCAACGCTCGAATGCGCGCCGTCAACTCATCCATGTTGAACGGCTTGGTCAGATAGTCATCAGCGCCGCTTTCCAGTCCGGTGACGATATCCTTGCTCTGCGTGCGCGCCGTGAGCATCAAGACCGGTATCTGCGAGAACTCACGCAACCGTCGGCAGACCTCCCATCCGTCCATTTCTGGCATCATCACATCGAGGATCATCAGATCGGGATGGTGATCGCGCACCATCTGCAACCCCTGAGCGCCGCTTTCAGCCTCAAGTACGCTGAAACCTTCGTGCTCGAGGTTGATGCGCAGCAGATCACGCAGACCAGACTCATCATCCACGATCAGAATCCGACGCTGCTCATTCCCCTGCATGCTCTCACCCTTGCCTCTCGCGCCACGCTGGCGCCAGTATGTGCGAATTGACCGAGAACCCGCAATAGAGCCTTCGACGGTATACTAACGCAATTGGGCAAATAGCGCCGCCACATCGTCGGTCGTAAGCGTCCCAATGCGGACATACCGGATCGTACCCTCTGGATCGATAAAGTAACTGACCGGTATCGGCGAAATCTGGAACAACCGCGCTGCTTCCCCATCGATGTCGAGCGCAATCGGATAGGTGACCCCGTACTGCTGCACAAATTCGCGCACTGCATCGTCGCTGGTTTCCTGTCGGCGCAGATTGATCCCGACAATGACTAACCCTTCGGACTGGAACTGCTGGTACGCCGCCTGCAGCGCTGGCGTTTCTTCTTTGCACGGCTCACACCAAGTGCCCCAGAAATTGACCAGCACGACCTTCCCTCGCAGGTCTGCCAGGCGCACACCGGCGCCGTCCAGCGTTGGCAGCGCCAGGTCGGGCGCAGGACGGTTCAATTCACCCACAGCAGGCAACGCAGCGCCATTTTGACGACTGACTGTGAACCAGACCAGACCGATGATCAGGACTCCCAGGAACGCACCTGCCGCAGATGTTATCAGTTCGCGCTTACTGATGCCTCTTCGTTGAGACGATGCGCGCTTCGGAAGCGTTGTTTGTTCATTCATAATTGTAAACGCTGACGTTCCTGTATTTTAACATATTTGTTGAAATCTGTATAGCGAGCAACTATTCACTTGTTCATACGGCTCGCACTCTTCATAACCATGTTATGTTTAGACTTTATGATGCCAGGCGTCGTATTCCACAATCAAGAATCTAAAATGGTGTCACCCTCTTGCGGACAGCACACCGTGGCATCCGATATGTTGGCAGCTTCGTCGTGATGCTGCTAGTCTTCTATTTACGCGCCAGGTCGATCAGGCGCTGCGCTTCGTTGGCGACGGGTGATCCGGCTGGTGCGAGTGAAAGGATTCGTTGCCAGACCTCGATAGCATCGTCGGTGCGCGGCGGTTGGGTTGCTGCGAGGCATGAGCCAAGATTGAGCAGCAGGCGCGTATCTTCGGGGCGCGCTGCAACTGCAGACTCGAGGTCTTTCAAGCCCTCAACAACGAACGTCTGGTCACCCGTGCCGGCGCCATAAAAGCAGCGGGAGGCGCCGAGGTCGCCGCGCGCGACGGCATTCGCCGGATCGAGGCCCAGAACGCGCTCATAGGCGTTCGCTGCTTCGAGCCAGCGCGGCAGGCGTTGCTGGTACAGCACACTGTTGGGCGCCTGTTCACGCACAATCTGAACGCTATCGTACAGAAGATTGGCGTAGTCCAGCCATGCCTGCGCATCATTCTCGTTCTGCTCGGCAATCTGGCGGGCGCGGGCGATCATGGTCTCCAGCGCATCCATTGGCGATGTTGTGGGAGTGGGGACAGCTCGGGGCACACTTCCGCCACCGGTCAGGATCAATCCGCCGATGATCGACACGAGTGCAATTGCCAGCACGGCAATCACTGCCGCCGCTGGACCGGCGATCGGCGCCGATGGCGCCGGCTGGCTGGACACCGGGCGGGGGTTGAAATCGCGGGGACGCTCGGTGTGCTGCGCTGGAGGAAGCGGACGGTAATCGAGCACTTCCTGAGAGAGTGTCTGGCGTTGCGCATCGTACTCCGCGCGGCGCTGCGCATCGGACAACGTGGCGTATGCTTCATCGATAATAGCCTGGCGCTGCCGCGCCAGTTCAACCAGTTCGGCAGCAGCGCCATTCAACTTTTCTGGATTATACTGATCGCGCAGGCGTTGGTAGGCAGCGCTGATCGCCGCTTCGTCGGCATCAGGTGCAACCTGCAGCACTTCATAGTAATCGTGTGTCGCCATATCAGCGCGAACTTACAAAGCGCGCCAGTTCGCCAAACCCGCGCGGCAGGCGCACCCGCCGCCCTTCGAGCGCGCCGCGCCCTTCGAGCGTGCGCCGCACCACCGCAATCATGCCGCCGGTGACGCCGATGATCACACCCAGCCACACCAGCATAACTCCCGGCTTCAGGCTCAGCGTGACGACGGCTTTCGCAGGATCGACCGGCAGGTTCAGCCCTTCGACGCGGATCAGCACCCGCCGCTGTAATGGATCGAACGCTGCCAGTGTCGCCGTGTGCCCGCCAGGCAACTCGGCGGGCAGGTCTACAATGCTGCCGACCGGATCCGACGGCGTGGTGACCAGCCGCACTTTGGGCGTCAGTTCCACCGACTGCCCTTCGTAGGTGACGCGCAGTTTCGCACCCACATCGGCGCTACCGGTGGTGTGCGCATCCGGCACGTCGAATGCCAGGAAGGTAAACTCATACGGTCCAACTGTTCCCGATTGCCCAATGCCCATATCTGCCATATTGCGGTCATACGGTGGTTGATACTCCGACGGCGAGATATAGACATCGCGGAACAGTTCGCTGCGGATGGCTGGGGTCGCCATGGTGGCGCCCA
>JBEPYG010000006.1:0-33127 GCA_041641515.1 Roseiflexus sp. | reverse complement strand
GGGACAATAATGCGTATGCGCGGCAGTCAACCCGACCGGACGCTGGTACACACATTCTTCAGCAATCATCGCTGCACCTCCGCATCGAGTCTGCGCGCACCATTCTTTGTGACGCGCGTATCGCGCATAGTCTGTTCGATCGCCTGCATCACCTCATCCGGCAGCATTTCGACACCACCCAACCGTCCATAGAAGCGCACCGGAACGCGACCGGCGACGGCGAGACGCACATCGTCCACCATCTGACCGGCGTTCATTTCGACAACCAGGAACGCGCGCGCGCGCGGCGCGAGCGGGGCAAGATACCGGGCAGGGAAAGGAGACAGGGTGATGGGACGGAACAACCCGACCGCCATGCCGCGCGCGCGCGCGGCTTCGACGGCGTTCTGCGCCACACGCGCTGCACTGCCGAAGGCGACGACGATCAGATCGGCATCTTCCAGATACAGACCGGCAAAACGCTGCTCGCGTTCGGCAATCAGCGCGAGTTTCTTCTGCAACACGAGATTGTGCCGTTCCAATGCTTCGGGCTGGAGGTAGAGCGACGTAATGATCCGGTGTGGCCGCCCATTCGCCCCGCTCACAGCCCACTCCGGTGTTGCAGCGGCGTCCTGGCGGAACGGCGGCAACTCGGCAGGCTCCATCATCTGCCCCAGGTTGCCGTCGACCAGCAGGATCACCAGCATGCGGTACTGTTCCGCCAGGTCGAACGCCAGCCCGGTGAGATCAATAGCTTCTTGAATGGTCGCAGGCGCCAGCGTCAATGGACGGAAATCGCCGTGCCCCGCCGAACGGGTCACCTGAAAATAATCCGACTGACAGGCGGCGATATTGCCAAGGCCGGGACCGCCGCGCATCACATCAACCACAACGGCGGGCAGTTCGGCGCCTGCAATATAACTCAACCCCTCCTGCATCAGACTGATGCCGGGACCCGAAGACGACGTCATCACGCGCTTCCCGGCGCAGGCAGCGCCATACACCATGTTGATGGCAGCCACCTCGCTCTCCGCCTGCACAAACGCACGCCCAAGCGCAGGCATGCGCTGCGCCAGATATTCGAGAAGCTCGGTCTGTGGTGTGATCGGGTACCCGAAGTAGGCATCGAGTCCGGCACGGATCGCCGCCTCAGCAATTGCTTCATTGCCTTTCAGAAGTTCTCGCGCCATTGCGAACTCCTCTTTGTGTTCATCGTCTGAGCAGTTACGACGCCGCTTCCAGAGCGCACACACCACCAGCTGTGACACTGGCTTTGACGGAGAATGTGCGATAGACCGTGATTGCCGCTTCAGGGCATACCAGAGCGCAAATGGTGCATCCAGTACATTTACCGTCGGGATCGTGCAGATGCGCGGGATGGTGACCGGCAGCATTGAGCGCAGCCGCAAGATGCACAACGCCTTTTGGACAGAACGCAACACATAATCCGCATCCCTTGCAGCGTTCCGTATCTACAATGATGCGTCCCCGAACCATCTCGACCTCCGATCAATAAATGAACTCGTGAATATCGTAAGTGGCGATCTGTGGACCGGATGGTCCAAAACGCAACCCCTCCACAATCGCCTGACGTTGTGCTCGAAGTTCGGCGGTGTCGAGCGGTCGAATGCCCGCTTCCGCTATGCGCGCGCTGTACGGTGCACGGGTTGGTTCAACGAGCGTGCTGCAATACACAATATCCCCCGCGCTGAGTGGAAGCCGGTTGATCAAAGCGACCGTATCGGCGACATGCCCTTCAGCGAAGCGATCACCCCCCAACCCGACGAGTACGATCAGGCTCACCGCAATGCCCGCCTGTTTCAACGTCGTCACCGTTTCTGCAACATCGGCGGCGCTCGATGGTTTCTGGACGAACGCCAGCAGCGGATCGTGCCCGCTCTCCAGTCCGATGCTGACCCGCTTCAATCCCAGCGCACCCAGACGCGCATACTCCTCCACGCTCTTCTTCCTGCCGGTCAATCCATCCAGAAACCCATGGATGGGCAGCGTGCCAATTTCTTCGCGCGCAATCTCCATAAACGCTTCCAGTCGACGGGTCGGCACTGTCAGTGCATTCGCCTCTCCCAGAAAGATCGATCGCCGCATCGCGAGCGAGTCGCCGAGAAATGCGCGTACCGCCTGTGCATGCACGCGAAACTCGTCGGGCGACTTGATGCGAAAACGGCGGTCACGGTAGAAGTCACAAAAGGTGCAGGTATTGAACGAACATCCTTCCGTCGCCTGTACCACGACTGCCATATACTGATCCGGCGGCAGGATGCCGACCGGATCGTACACCCGGACAAACGTCGCACAATCTGCACGGTGTGCTGCAGCATCGAAACATGCTGCGCGTTCGATCATCTCCAGCATCTCACCCGACGCACCATTCATACTGGCACGCGCTGCCTCCACAACCACCAGCGCATCACGCAACGCCGCCATTCGCGCTGCTGCTGAGCCGATCAGATCGGTTGCCTCCGCATCGCTCAGGCGCCGCCGGATCAGGACGCTGTCCACATGGCGCTTTTCCAGCACCTGACCGTTCAGCCCACGTCGGTAGGCGTAACCATTGCGAACCAACGCCCACAACCGACCGCCACGATCATACGTCAGTACCTCATATGTGCCGAACATGACGCTGATCGCGCCGGGTTTGACACTGATCGTCACCTGTTCGCCATGAATTGTGAAACGAAAGACCATCGCTGAAATCATTAGGCGGATGCCCATAGGGCATCCGCCCGCTCATACCCTCAGGACGGCGCCGGGGTAAGTATTGGCTGACGGGCGAGGCTGTCGCGCCCAAACATCCAGAGTGCTCCCAATCCCAACAGCACGGTCACCAGACCGATGATCCATCCAATTCTCGGCAGCGTCGTCAGCACTACCAGCAACATCAATCCCCCTGCCAGCGGAGCATACGGTCGCTCAACCCAGGCAGGCTGAATGCGCAGCAGGATCTGCCGTCCTACCTCAAAGCCCACCACAATCTGTACGATGTATGCAGCAGCAAGAATGGTGAGCACCACCAGCGCCAAAACGACAATCACGCCGGTTGCAACGATGATGCCCACCAAGCCGCTCAGGTTCACAACGCTCAGCATGACGGCGACGACAACCGTTACCAGTGTAACAATCATGAACGTCAGAGTGACCGCCAGAATACTGACGAGGCCCCACCCCAGACTTGCGATAGGTCTGGTCTCCAGTTCACCGACGGTTCCTTGCAGGATTCGCGGCGCCAGCCATACAAGGATCAGACCAAGCAGGAAGAGTCCGACGAAGCGGCGCGCCACGTCGAGGAGCCAGTCCGCAATGGTTGGTTGTGGCGACGTTGCCCGAGGTTCTTCCGTGAAATGCACCTGTCCTGCAACCACACCGGCAGGAATGGTTATGGACATGCTGCTGGTATACATCAGATCGCCGCCAATTCGCGCCCCGCGATCCACCGTCAGACCGGCGGGTGCAGACGGCGGTGATGCAATACCTTCAAAACGAATCTGCGACACCCAGTTCGGCGCTGCCGTCGGGTCGACAGTCGCCTCGACATTTCCACCGACAAATCCACGGAGTAACAGGTTGTTCCCGACAAAGACGACATCATCATTGATCCTGCCGGACAGCAGCGCCTGGTCACCGCCGAAGATCAACGACCCTCCTATCACGCTGTCAGGCAGCATCTCGATGCTTGCACCGATCCCCAGCAGCGTATCACCGATGCGCGCCTGTGGATCGAGGCGAACAATCGCTGCTGCGACCCGTGCATCATCGGTCACCGTGCCGTTCAGGATGATTCCCCCACTTCCTGCGAGCAGATCGCCTTCGATAACGCCGTTTATTTCGATCGTCTGCGCTAATGCAACGAC
Source organism: Roseiflexus sp. (assembly GCA_041641515.1). Classification (GTDB taxonomy): domain Bacteria; phylum Chloroflexota; class Chloroflexia; order Chloroflexales; family Roseiflexaceae; genus Roseiflexus. The sequence goes on along the minus strand of JBEPYG010000006.1, from coordinate 29,279 downwards.
GTCACCCACTACCCGTCCATCGATGACGACTGTTGTAGCGGTAACGAGGAGATCACCGGTGACTGTTTCGTTAGCACCGATCACAACGCGATCCCCGGAACGACGATCGACAGCTGCAACACCTGCTGGCACCAGAGCAAGAACGAGTATCGGCACAATCGCCAGCAGTATCGCTAGACGATGTGTCTTGCTCCGATACATGGGTGTACTCCTCTCCTAACTTCTTTTGGAAAGCAGTATTGAGGTGCATAGTCTATCATATGCCACCTGCACTCCTGGTGTGGAAAAGAAGTATGCGCAACAGGGTTAAGAATGCGCTACTCACGGCAAAACGTGTTATACTGCGGCGCGTGTATTCCAACAGGAGCGTTCCATGCGGATCTACAAAGCCAAAGCGCCGATGCGGATCGGCTTTTTCGGCGGTGGCACCGATGTCAGCCCATATGCCGAAGAATATGGCGGCAAGGTGCTCAATTGTACGATCGATAAATATGTGCGCTGCATGCTGCGCCCCAGCAGAGAACCGGGGATTACCATCCGGTCGCTCGACCTGGAAGAGGTCAGTCGCAAAACGACCGGGCATTGGGATGGACGGCTCGATCTGCCGCAGGCGGTGCTCGACGCTGCCATGCCGCCTTCCGAAGGCGTCGAGGTGATCATGTTCTCCGATGTGCCGCCCGGCTCCGGGCTTGGCTCATCATCGGCGCTGGTCGTCAGCATGCTGAAGTTGATCGGCGCTGCCTATCAGATCAATCTCGACCCGCATACGCTGGCGGAACTCGCCTACCGGATCGAACGCGTCGATCTGGGTATTCCCGGTGGGCGACAGGATCAGTATGCGGCAGCGTTTGGCGGCATGTGCGTGTATCATTTCGGCAACGGGCGCGTGATCGTCGAACCGGTGCTGAATGATCCCACTGCGTTGCTCGAACTGGAGAGCTGCCTGCTTCTCGGCTATATCGGCAGTCGCAAATTGCTCACCCAGCATCTGGTCGATGATCAGGTGCGTCGTCTGAAGGAAGGCGATACACTGCGCTACCACGACGAAACGAAAGCGTTCGTCGACGAAGCGGTCCGTCTGCTGCGCAGTTTGCAGATTGCCGACTTCGGCAGGCTGCTGCACGATGCGTGGGAGGTGAAGAAAGCCTTCTCGCCGTATATCGCGCCGCCGGAGGTCGAAGACATCTATGCGCTGGCGCGCCGTCACGGCGCGTGGGGCGGCAAGATCACCGGCGCCGGCGGCGGCGGTTTTATGGTCTTCGCGTGCCCCTTCGATCGGCGGCTCGAACTCGAGCGGGTGTTGATCGAAGCCGGCGTGCAGATCCGCCACTTCTCGTTTACGACGCAGGGTGTGCATGCGTGGGCGGTCGAAGTGGCGGAAAAGGAGTGAGACCATGCCGGATTGTCGATTTTGGTTCACAGATTGTTGTGCAAGGCGTCCAGGCGCGCTGTGACGCAATGTTGCACGCGGAGCGCTCATGTGAAACTGGTTATTGCTCCTGAAGTTCAGGCGGCGCTCGATGCAGGACGACCGGTCGTTGCACTGGAGAGCACGGTCATTTCTCACGGGTTGCCATATCCGCACAACCTCGAACTGGCAAGCGCCATGGAACAGGAAGTGCGCGACAGCGGCGCCGTCCCGGCGACTGTCGGGATTGTGGCAGGCGTACCGACCGTCGGAATGGACCCGGTGGCAATCGAGCGTTTCGCCAGAACCGATTCGCACAATCGACCATCGAAAGTCTCACGGCGCGACCTTGGGTATGTGATCGCGGCAGGCGGCGATGGCGCAACAACGGTTGCCGCAACAATGGCACTCGCGCATCTGGCAGGGGTGCAGGTGTTTGCAACCGGCGGGATCGGCGGCGTGCATCGCGGCGCTCGCGAGAGCTGGGATGTGTCTGCCGATCTGACGGAACTGGCACGCACACCGGTGCTGGTGGTATGCGCCGGCGCCAAGGCGATCCTCGATCTGCCTGCGACGCTGGAGTACCTCGAAACCAGCGGCGTGCCGACGCTCGGCTGGCGCACCGCCGAATTTCCGGCATTCTATAGCGCCTCAAGCGGTCTGCCGGTTGCCCCGGCGCCAGACGCTTCGTTTGTTGCACGCGCCTGGAATGCCCACCGCGCGCTCGGCGGCGCCGGCATGCTGCTGGCAGTGCCGCCGCCTGCGGAGTATGCCCTGGATCGTGCAACGGTCGAGGCAGCTATCGCTCGCGCCCTGCAATCTGCATCGAAGGAAGGGACTCATGGTCCGGCGGTGACGCCGTTTCTCCTGGCAGCGCTCGCACGCGAAACTGCCGGCGAAAGTGTGCGCACCAACGTCGCGTTACTGCGCCAGAATGCACGCATCGCGGCGCAGGTGGCGGCAGCGATCGCACACGTGCTATAACAACGCTTCCTATGACAAAGCGCGACACTTTGCCAAATCTGTATGATCTGTCACTGGCGGAAATGGAGCGCCTGCTGACCGATTGGGGTCAGCCAGCCTACCGCGCCCGTCAGGTATTTCGCCAGATGTATGTGAACCTGGCCGACTCACCGCTGGCGATGACTGACTTGCCGCTGGCACTGCGGGAACGACTCGCCGCCGAAACACGTCTCGAACCGTTGACACCGGAACAGGTGCAAACGGCAGACAACGGGTTGACGCGCAAGGCGCTGTTTCGTCTTCCTGGCGGCACACTGGTCGAGAGTGTGCTGATGATCTACCCGGACCGCGCAACGGTATGCGTTTCGACGCAGGCGGGGTGCGCAATGGGATGCGTCTTCTGCGCTACGGGAATGCTCGGTCTGCTGCGCAACCTGTCGCCGGGCGAAATCGTCGCACAGGTCGTCTGGGCAGCGCGCGAGATGCGTCGTTTCGCTGCGGGTCATCACCCTGCACCGGTGACCCAACTGCCAGAAGACGACGCCTGGTGGACGCCGGATGATCTGGAAAGTGATGCGCCTTTCGTCCCACCGATCAGTTCCGCATCACGCCTGACGAACATTGTCTTCATGGGCATGGGTGAGCCATTTGCGAACTATGACCGCTGGTGGCGCGCCGTGGAGATCATGCACGATCCACGCGGGCTGAACGTGGGCGCGCGCAGTATGACCGTCTCGACGGTCGGGCTGGTTCCGGGCATTCGGCGCCTGGCGACAGAGACACTGCCAATCAATCTGGCGATTTCGCTCCACGCCCCCGACGACGACCTGCGCAGCGCCATGATGCCGGTCAACCGCCGGTACCCGCTGGCGGCGCTGCTTGATGCCGTGCGCGACTACCTGGCAACCGCCGGGCGGCGGGTATCGTTCGAGTATGTGCTCCTGCAGGGGAAGAACGATGAGCCGGAGCATGCCGCAAAACTGGCGGCGCTATTGCGCGGCGAGGCAGGACCGATCGGGTTGCCGCTGCATCTGGTTCACGTCAACCTCATCCCGTGGAATCCGGTCCCCGGCATGCCCCTCGGACGATCAGAACGTCGTCGCGTGCTGACGTTCCAGCGCATCCTGCGCGAGCGCGGCATCGCCTGCACCGTGCGCGTCGAGCGAGGTGTATCCATCGCAGCAGCATGCGGTCAACTGGCAGGTAGTTCAGCGTAAACGTGAAACGTGCGAACGTGCGAGAACGCACCCGAACCTTGAAGTCTCACACTGTGGTTCGCGAGCTGCAGGAGAACCGGCTGACGAGATGGTCAACGCCCCCGGTGCGCGCGCCATTACCGGCAGAACGGGTCTGGCGCCCGGCAAAGCGCGGGATCGGTCAAGCGGCGTTTTCGGCGAACACCCGGGAACGACCGCACTGACGCGCGCACGGGCGTTCGCCCAACGTGGAGAGCTGCCTGCTGACAACGCATGCCCCGACCCTGGCAGCTAGCCTGGTTGACACTTGACCGAACTCTTGCGATAATCGCAGGTGTCGGTTATCTGCATCTCGTCTGCTTCACAGCGAGTGAGGCGACACGTCCTAGCACATCAGTTCTCTATGCACCCATCCAGTCTCTTTCTTCTACGATCCGACATCACCTTTCTGAACCACGGCAGTTTCGGCGCGTGTCCCCGCCCTGTGTTCGAGGCGTACCAGAAGTGGCAACGCACCCTTGAAGAACAGCCGGTCGAGTTTCTGGGGCGACGGCTCAATAGCTTGCTGGCAGACGCGCGATCACGCCTGGCAGCGTTCATTGGCGCTGCGTCGCAGGATATCGTGTTTGTCCCCAACGTTACCTATTCAATGAACATCGTCGCGCGCTCGATCGACCTGCAACCTGGCGACGAGGTGTTGGGCACCACCCACGAGTACGGCGCAATCGAGCGTGCCTGGCGCTACGTCTGCGAACAACGCGGCGCGACGTACATCCCGCAGCCGGTTCCGCTGCCCGGCACGGAAGCTAGCGCCATCGTCGAGCAGATCTGGAGCTGCGTCACCGAACGCACGAAAGTCATTACGCTCAGCCATATTACCTCGCCAACGGCGATGATCATGCCGGTTGAGGCGATCTGCAAACGCGCACGAGCGGCAGGCATCATAACGGTAATCGACGGCGCACACGCGCTGGGACAGATCGACCTAGATATGCAGGCGATCGACGCAGATTTCTACGGCGGCAACTGTCACAAATGGCTGTGCGCACCCAAGGGCGCCGGGTTCCTCTACGCCCATCCCGAACGGCAGGCGATGCTGGAGCCGCTGATCGTCAGCTGGGGATGGCAGCCGCGCCATCCGATGCGTTCGAGTTTTCTGACATATCCGGAGGGAGCGTCATTCCGCGATTATTACGAGTGGATGGGCACCGACGATCCTTCAGCCTTTCTCAGTGTGCCGGCGGCAATTGACTTCCAGACTGCCAACAACTGGACAACCGTGCGACAGGCATGCCACGATCTGCTCGTTGAGGCATCTCATCGTATCGTTGAGATCACCGGATGTGCGCCGCTCACTCCCGATAGCATCGACTGGTGGGTGCAGATGCGTGCGCTTCCACTGCCGCCATGCGACCCGACGCAGGTTCAGGCGCGCCTCTGGAACGAGTTCCGCATCGAAGTTCCCTGCTTCGAGTGGGAAGGCATCCCTCTCATACGCATTTCTATCCAGGCATACAACACCCCAGCCGACATTGATCGACTGCTGGAGGGGTTGAGATGTGTGCTGAGCGGGACATAGACGGAGTCGGGAGATGCTGACCGGGACTGCTGGTGCATGCTGGCGAGCTGACTGCGAGCTTGTCGAACCGACCACTTGCCGGGCACATCGAAGGCAGCATCTGCCTGAAACGTGCGGGTTTGACCCATTCTGACGCGATAAACACTCGCCCTCTCCCACGCTGTGGGAGAGGGCGAACCAGCGTTTTCTCGCACCAACAACCTGTCAGGTCACCATTACGCCACAGCCATCATCTGCTCCAGTTCGCCGAGCAATGCATCGAAGTGATCCATCGCCGCCTGAATCGGCGCAGGCGAGAGCATATCGACGCCAGCATCACGCAGCAGTTCAATCGAAGGGCGAGACGACCCGCTGCGGAGGAAGCCCAGATACCGCTCGATCGCCGGGGCGCCCTCGCTGACGATGCGCTTATGAAGCGCAAGCGCCGCTGAAAGCCCCGTTGCATACTGGTAGACATAGAAGTTGTAGTAGAAGTGCGGAATCCGCGCCCACTCCAGTGTAATCTGTTCGTCGAGCACCACGTCCGTACCATGGTAGCGTGCTACCAGATCGCGATAGATCGCGCTGAACAGCTCGGTCGTCAGCGGCTCACCCGCCTCTGCGCGGCGATGAATATCGAGTTCGAACTCAGCAAACATGGTCTGGCGGAAGAGCGTCGTGCGGATGTCCTCCAATTGCTCGACGATCAGATAGCGCCGCAGGGTCGGGTCGTCGCGCGTCTGTAACAGATAGTCGGTCAGCAATGCTTCATTCAACGTAGAAGCGACCTCAGCTACAAAAATCGTGTAATCGCCATAGATATAGGGTTGCGTCTTGCGCGTGAAGTAGGAATGCATCGCATGCCCGAGTTCGTGCGCTAGTGTAAACGCATCGTTCAGGCGATCCTGATAGTTGAGCAGCATGAACGGCGCTGTCGTATAGGCGCCATCGCTGTATGCGCCACTGCGCTTGCCGACATTCTCGTACACGTCGATCCAGCGGCTGCTGAACGCTTCCGCGATGGCAGCGCCATACTCCTCGCCAAGCGGCTGGAATGCCGCGCGCACCAGACGCTCCCCTTCCGCATATGGAACCGCAACATCGGCTTCGGGAACCAGCGGTGCATAGAGGTCGTAGAAGTGCAATTCGTCCAACCCCATGATCCGCCGGCGCAGACGGAAATAGCGGTGGAGTCGCGGCAGGCTGGCGTTGACCGTCGCTATCAGGTTGTGGTAGACCTCGACTGGAATATCATTTGGGGTCAGTGCAGCTTCCAGCGACGACGCATAATTACGCACACGAGCATTGAGCACGTGGGTGCGCACCTGAGCGGCGAGCGACGCGCCGAGCGTATTGCGGATCCCCTGGAAGACGCTGTAGTAACCGGTAAACGCATCGCGGCGCACCCGCCGATCAGAGCTGCGCAAAAAGCGTATGTAGCGCCCGTGCGACAGTTGCACCTTCTGCCCCTGTTCATCCTCGATTGTCGGGAAACTCAGGTCAGCATTCGTCAACACTTCGAAGATTTCGCCCGGCGCCCGTGTGATATCGCTGAACTGCGCCAGGATCGCCTCGACTTCCGCAGAGCGAATGTGGGCACGCTGACGCAGCAATTGATCCAGCGCGTACTCGTACACTGCCAGATCGGGATGTTCCCGCAGCCAGGCGCGGATCTGCTCTTCCGGCGCTGACAGGATCTCCGGGTCGATGAACGCCAGAGCAGCGCCCACCTTTGCCACCAGCATCCCTGCCCGTTCGGCGAGCGACTGCCCGACGGAATCGGTCGTGTCGCTGTCGAAACGCCGATTGGCGTAGACATAGACCTGCCAGAGGCGCATCGACACCTGGTCGCGCAAGCGCAGCGCTGCAAGCAGATCATCGGCGCTTTGGACAACACGTCCCTGCAGGGCGGCAACCTCGCCAAGCCTCCGCTCGATGTCGGCAACTTCCTGCTCCCAGGCGGCATCATCCGGGTAGATCGTTGTAAGATCCCAGCGGTACTGTTCGGGAATCTCATCACGACGCGGGATCTTCTGCATTTCAGTCACGGTTCCGACTCCTGTCCGATATTCACATCCGAATGATCAGTTCAAACAATCGTCTTCGGTAGGTGGCGCTGTCGACTTTCGCCCACAACCGCGAAAAGCCGGTGAGCAGCCGATCATGCTCCACGTCGAGCGCTGCGAGATACTCCTGTGCCCCAGGATCATCGGTCAACTTCAGTTCGCGTATATGCTCACGCGCAACGACAGCATCCTGAAGATTGCCGAGCAATTCTTGCAGGTCCATCAACGGACCAAGCGCCTGATCGACACCAGGACCGAGCGCATCGGCGAAGAACTCGAGGGTATAGCGCAACCGTTTGCCAGCGATGCGCGCCGTATGACGCACCTCGTCGGGCGCGCCATCGAGCACAGCGTCGAAGGCGCGCCATTGCTCGTAGCGTCGCCAGATAGCGCTGCCGGCAAAGTCGCGCACCCGCGTCGGCGCACCGGTTTCGGTCTGATCGACGACTCCGAAGCCGGGGGTGGTAAGGAACACAGCGAATTGATAGAGAAAACGCTCAAAACGCTTCGATTCCAGATCAGCGATCAGGCGTGCGCGGGCAGGAGCACGCGCCGATTCGATGGCAGTGAGAAGCGGTTCCATGATCGAGCGGCGTTCTTCCGGCAGACGATCACGAAAGGCGCGCACCGCCTCCAGAAACACATCATAGTCGCGCACAACACCGAGGGAACGAGCGACGCGCCGCAACCCGCGCCGCAACTCCCGCAACAAACCAGTGTCGAAGATCCCCTCGACGACCTGGAGCGAGGCGCGCAGGCGCCGTGTCGCCACACGCGCATCGTGCACATCCTCCGGGTCTTCGTCTTTTTCAACGGCGTCGATGCGCGCGAGCAGGCGATCGAAGGTGCGGCGCAGCATACGCCGTGCCCCTTCCGCCAGCGGTTCGCCTCCCTGCAACCCATCGGTAAGTTTCAGCGCCGTGTACGCCGGATCGAGCGGTTCGACCGGCAGCAGCGGCAGCATATCGCGTTCTACGAAGGAGAACGTAATCGGGCCGATATACTCACGCCAGAGGTCGCTCCGCGCATTGATCCGCTCCAGCATGTCATCATTCCCGGCTGCAAGGGTCAGTGCAACCGAACCATTCGTGTGAGCGACTGCCAGGGTAGCGATACCCTGCTCTGCCAGCGCCGCAGCCAGGCGCAGAATCGCACCGAGGCGCAACGCCGCCTTCTGATCGCTGTCGCTGAGACGAATGAACGCAGGATCGCGATGCGGGCGCACTCTGGCGCGTACCATGCCAGGCAGTGCAGCAGCTAGCGCCTGCTGATCGGCGTTCAGATCGTCGATGCGAGCTGAGAGCAGCATGTCGCGCGCCGCGCGCTCCGGCGCTTCGACGCCGGCGGAAAGCGCGGCATCGTAGCAGGCGGCAGCCAGCCCCAACAACCTACGATGCATCCCCAGGAGCGCTCCGGTTGTGGACGCACGGTCCAGGAGCGCCAGCGTAAGCGGACGGACGAGAAAATGTTCAGTCGCCACAGACATCACAGCATTCCCTTTCAATCGTTTAGCAGCATCCTCTGCATCTGATGTCGCTTCGTCGAGCAACGCCAGACCGCGTGCCAGTTTACTGAGATTGTCGGGGGACAGTGGGAACTGCTGTCGTAACAGCGTTCCAAGCAGATCGAGGTCGTCACGTGCGCCTTCGGGCAACAATTCGATCTCCAGTTCGTAGAACATCTGCTCGCGTCCGCCAGCATAGATGACCCCTTCATCGAGTGCCATTTCAGCGACACAACGCTCCCCCCGCCAGACACGCACCGGGCGACGGAGGGTTTCGATCGTCAGCACAGGCTGCAGCGGAGCACCGCCTGCCAGCGCAAGCGCGCGATCGCGCACATCGCCAGGAGGCCAGCGCAACGGATCGTCGCTTTCGACGGGCATTTCCCACTCAGGGCGCTGATGGAGACCGTCGCGTGACTGGGTTTCGCCTTTCAGTGTCGCAATCCGATGATGACCGACAGTGCGCACACGAAGACCGTAGCGCTGTGCCCGCAATCGGAAGTCGGGGGTGTCGTAGTAGGTGTTGTGCTGGTGTTCGCCGTCTCCTACCGGCTTCAACTGAAAATCGCCGAGGGTGATCGGGCGTGCCAGCGCTCGAAAGAGCGATGGATCATCGACGCGAAATTTTAGTTCGATTTCAATCGGGTTCGTGCGTTGTTGATCCATAGTCAGAGCTGTGCAGACATATGCCAGGCTTTCATCCATGCCAGTATACCATGTTCCATCGCGGGAACTGTCCAATCTTCCCCCTTCGCCTCTTCGCGTGGGCACACCGCACGATCGTGCATCTTATGGTATACTAACATGTGGTTTGGAAGAAGTGAACGACAGGCTGCGCCAGCCTGTTCGCGATTAGATGCAAGGAGTTTCCTCGTGGCGCTGGAAAAAGACGAAAAGACGGCAATCATCGCTGATTATCAGGTGCACAGCAGCGATACCGGCTCGCCGCAGGTACAGGTGGCGTTGCTGACCGAGCGGATCAACGGGTTGATCGAGCACCTGAAAGTGCATGCGCACGATCACCACTCACGGCGTGGGCTGCTGAAACTGGTCGGTCGCCGCCGCCGGTTGCTGGCGTATCTTGCAAGCAAAGACAAAGATGCGTATCGGAAGTTGATCGACAGTCTGGGGTTGCGTCGCTAGCATGGCGTCAGGGGTGTGCACACATCGCTCGATCAGTGCGCTGTCATGGAGCGTGGCGCGTGTGTGTCGTGCACCCCAGGCTCTGAAGAACGCCAGGCGCACAGATCGGGATGTGGCATCACGTGTACGCCCACCCTACGAAAACCCATAGCGAGAGTGTATGAGCCTGGGGGACGCACCTCAGGCTCGCATTTATTGGATGTCTGGGGTTGTCAGGAATTGGAGACTGCAGCCGAACCGCATTCGACCGCAGCCTCCAGTGCCTGACACCCCGCATTGGACCGGGCAACGGTCCGCGTGCAAGGAAGAATTATGTCAGAACGTCAGATTCATTCGGTGAGTATGGACATTGCAGGCCGTACCCTTACGCTGGAAACGGGACGCTTCGCCGAGCAGGCGAACGGCGCGGTGGTTGTAAGGTGCGGCGACACGATGCTGCTGGCAACCGCAGTGGCATCAAAGGAACCACGCGCTGATGTGGATTTCTTTCCGTTGACGGTTGACTACGAAGAAAAAATGTACGCTGCGGGCAAGATTCCCGGCAGCTTTTTCAAACGCGAAGGCAAGCCTACTGAGGGTGCGATCCTGACCTCGCGGCTTACCGACCGTCCGCTGCGTCCGCTTTTCCCGGAAGGCTACCGCAACGAGGTGCAGATCATCGTCACCACCTTTTCCATCGATATGGTCAACGATCCCGCACCGCTGGCGATTATCGCCGCTTCAGCAGCACTGGCGATCTCCGATATTCCGTTCCTCGGGCCGGTCGGCGCGGTGCAGGTCGGATATATCGACGGCAAACTGCAGATCAATCCGCCAATGCCCGACATGGCGAACAGCGCGCTCGATCTGGTGGTAGCCGGCACGAAAGACGCGGTGCTGATGGTCGAGGCGGGGGCAGAGGAACTTCCTGAAGATCTGATGCTCGAGGCGATCATTCAGGGGCACCAGGTATGCCAGCAGATCTGCGATCTGCAGAACGAACTGGTAAAACTGGCAGGTCGTCCAAAGAAAGAGTTTGTGCCGCCGCCGGTCGATACGTCGCTCGAAGAGGCGATCCAGCAGTGGCTGGGGAACCGATTGTACGAGGCGATCACCGACGCGAACAAGATGGTGCGCGACGAGCGGACTGAGGCGCTCAAGCGCGAGGTGATCGCGCATTTCACTGCCGATGAACCGGAGGAGGAGCTCGAGGCGCGTACTGCTGCGGTTTCTACCGCATTCGAGAACATTCTGTACGAAGAGGTACGGCGCATGATTCTCGAACGCGGCGAGCGTGTTGATGGGCGCGGTCCCAAAGACATTCGCCCGATCTCGGTCGAGGTGGGACTGATCCCGCGCGTGCACGGGTCGGGTCTGTTCACCCGCGGTCAGACGCAGGTGCTGACCCTGGCGACGCTTGGGTCGCCAGCTGAGGAGCAGCGCCTCGATGATCTGGGCATCGAAACGACCAAGCGATACATCCATCACTACAACTTCCCACCGTTCAGCACCGGCGAGATCCGGCGTCTCGGTTCGCCGCGCCGCCGCGATATCGGGCATGGTGCGCTGGCGGAACGGTCGCTGCTCGCCGTGCTGCCGCCAAAAGAGGAGTTCCCGTACACCATGCGCCTTGTGTCCGAAACGCTCTCATCGAACGGCTCCTCGTCGATGGCGTCGGTCTGCGGATCATCGCTGGCGCTCATGGATGCCGGTGTACCGATCAAAGCGCCGGTTGCGGGAATCGCCATGGGGCTGATTACCGGCAAAGACGGACGCTGGCGCGTGTTGACCGATATTCAGGGTATCGAGGATCACCTGGGTGATATGGATTTCAAGGTTGCGGGCACTGCAAAAGGTGTCACCGGCTTGCAGATGGATATCAAGACGACCGGCATCACCTATGAGATTATGCGCGAGGCGTTTGCTCAGGCGCGCGAGGGGCGTCTGTACGTTCTCGATAAGATGAACGCAGTGATCAGCGAGCCGCGCAAGGAACTGTCACCATATGCGCCGCGCATCATTACGCTTCAGATCAACCCGGAGAAGATCGGTGCGCTCATCGGTCCTGGCGGCAAGACGATCCGCAGCATCACCGAAGCGACCGGCGCCCAGATCGATATCGAGGAAGATGGGCGGGTGTATATCTCGACGGCTGACGCCGCCGCTGCGCAACAGGCGGTGACGATGGTTGAGGCGCTGACCCGTGAGATCAAGGTCGGTGATATTTTCCTCGGCAAAGTGGTTCGAATCATGCCGTTCGGCGCATTTGTCAACCTGGCGCCCGGGAAGGACGGCATGGTGCACGTTTCGGAACTCGATGTCGGTCGCGTCGAGAATGTCGAGGATGTGATCAAGATGGGCGACGAGATCAATGTCATGGTCATCGGCATCGAGCCTGGCACCGGCAAAGTGAGCCTGTCGCGACGCGCGCTGCTGACCGGCGAGACGGCGGAGGATCGCCGAGCAGCGGGCGCCGGGCGTGGTCTGCGTGATGGCGGCGGGCGCAGCGGCGGAGATCGCGGCAGCGACCGGGGCCCGCGCAGTGATGATCGCCAGCGTCCCCGTCGGCGGTAAGCGAGTGCTGATATAGCTGTTCGACCCGGTTGTCGTTTGTGGAGCGATGCAGCGAATGTATCGCTCCTTTTCGTTGTGCGCGAAAGGATGACCGTCTATGACCTGGATATCCTGGCTGACGACGGCGATTGTCATTGTCACGATTGCCGGCATTGCTGTCGGACGCTGGCCCTGGCTGCGCGCCGATCGCGCAACGATTGCGGTGGTTGGGACGGCAGTATTGCTGGCATGCGGCTCGATGACCCTCGAAGAAGCGTTCGAGGCGCTCGATCTCGATACACTCCTGCTCCTGTTCAGCATGATGGTGCTCAACGGTCAACTCTATACCGCAGGTTTCTTTGGCGTTGTGGCGCAACGTGTGGTGCGGGTGGCGCATAGCCCGCGCATGCTGCTGGCGCTCATCATCGGAGCATCGGGCGTCTTGTCGGCACTGTTTCTGAATGATACCATTGTGCTGATGCTGACGCCGCTGGTGCTCGATACTACCCGCGTCCTGCGACGCAACCCCCTCCCGTATCTGGTCGGTCTGGCAACAAGCGCCAATGTCGGTTCGACCGCAACGATTACCGGCAATCCGCAGAATATGATTATCGGCAACGCATCGGGCATCCCATATGCGACATTTACCGCTGCGCTCGCTCCCACTGCCCTGATCGGTCTGTGTATCTGCTGGCTGGTTATTGTGCTGATCTATCCGCAGGAATTCCAACGGGTGCGTTTCGAGATGCCCGAAGTTGGACGGATGCGCGTGTATAAGCCGCTGCTGCGAAAGGTTGCGATCGTTGTGCCGGTCATGCTGGCGTTGATGATCGCCGGCATTTCTGTAGCGCTGGCAGCATTTCTGGCGGCGGCGGTCTTGCTTGCCACGCGGCGGTTGCGACCGGAGCGGATCTGGAAGACCGTAGACTGGACATTGCTGGTCTTCTTTGCAGGTCTGTTCGTTGTGACTGGAAGCCTGCAGGTGCAGCGCGTGACTGACCAGCTGTTCGCTATCACTGCCCCTTTCATCGGCGGAAGTCTGGTGATGTTTGGCATTGTGGCCGCTATGCTTTCGAACCTCATAAGCAACGTGCCAGCAGTGCTGGTGCTGCAGCACCTTATTCCTGCGCTGGCACAGCCCGAACGCGGATGGCTTATGCTGGCGGCAGCTTCGACCCTGGCGGGCAACCTGACACTCCTCGGTTCAGTTGCCAATCTGATCGTCGCCGAACTTGCAGCGCGCTGGGGCGTGCGGCTGACGTTCGGCGCCTATTTGCGCGCGGGTGTGCCTATTACGCTGTTGACTCTGCTGGTAGCATTTGTGCTGGTGTGATGGTGTCATACCAGTCGCGGTATGACGAAAATATCGATGATCATCGAGATCATCGTCAACCCGTGGAGCGTGACCGGCGCCCACACACTACGGGTTTTGAGAGCCAGATACCCGCCGGCAATCCCGATCGGCAACCCCATCGCCGCCATCATTGCACGTTCGATCATGCCAACCGGTGCAACGGCGAAGTGGTTCAGCGCATAGGCGGCAGTCGTGAGCAGGACTGCAAGATGGCGGTTAACCCCGGCGTCGTGCAATCCTGAAAGGAGGACGCCGCGCCAGAGAAATTCCTCCGCCAGTACCAGCAGCGGAAAGAGGAACACCAGGCGCATCTCGATCAGTATCGCCTCCATCTGCGCCATCGGTGCGCCACCTGCGCGGTAGTACATGTAGGTGTTGATATTGTCGATCACCAGCAATACGAGCCCAATGCCGCCGCCCCACGCCAGCGCGCGCCCCAGTCCACGGTGCGTCACCCACATCTCTTCCCACAAACGGTCGCGTAACCCCAGCGCCAGTGTCACGCCGATCGAACCAATAACATACAGAAAGAGCGCGGGCCATTCTGCGAACGGCGTGAAATGACCAATGCAACCGGTGATCCAGATCGCAACAGCTAGCACAAAACCAGATGTGAGTCGCCTGCGCACCGATAGCTGTGCAGCCGCGGTGGACATCTGTGAGATTACCGTGCGGTTCATGGCGCCTCCTATTTTAGAAGACTCGGTGTATGCATTCAGGCTTGTCTATCATACATCACATCGATCCGCGCGGGTCATCCGGCTATGATGGTTGTTCAGCATAGATGATGTTCGATAGAGTTCCCCCTGCAAGCGGGATGGGCGCGCACCGGAGCAGAACCTCGTTGGGGCGCGTCGTCGCCGTGCCCCAAACCACCGGCGACGCCATGCCCCAACTGCAGCTCCCTGGCGAAACATTCGGACGGATCTGATACTGAGAGGACGCCTGAGCTGGAACCACGCTCTAAATGCTCATCCGACCGTCGTCCACACGCGCAGTCCCATGCGGCTGAGGTAAATCGGGATAGGCTGGAAGAGCGAGCTAAGACGGCGGATGTCGCACAGCAACGCGCGATTGGCGCTTGCATCAGGTCCGCAGAGAAGGGTAAGCGAGCCACCCTCGCCGCCGGCGCCATTGACCTTCCAGCCCAGCACCCCATGTTCACGGGCAAGAGCAATCACCGTCTCGGCATCACTATTGACCAGCGCCGGATGCAGCGCACGCTGTGCATCGGTATTGTCGATCATCGCCTGCCCGAGCGCCACGAAATCGCCGGCATACAGTGCGTCACGGGCGCGCACCGCACAACGACGCAGCGCATCAAGACGCGGGGACGCATCACCCTCGCGCTCCAGCCCTGCGATGACCTGTTCGTGGACTGCGGAGGAACTATGGGTACGACCCAGGAAGATCAGCATCAAACGGCGCTCCAGTTCCCACCAGACCGAATCAGGAATACGAATCGGTGAAACAGTCGCATATGGGTACTGGAACATCTCGATAAAATTGATCCCGCCATATGCGGAACAGAGTTGATCCTGAATACCGCTCTGCAAACCCAATCGCTGCGTTTCGACCCGATGTGCGGCATAGGCGATTTCGTGCGTCGTCATCCTCCCGGGTGTCAACGCGTCGAGCGCGCCAATCAGCGCAACGGTGACGGCGGCGGAGGTACCGGTGGAAGCGCCCGCCGGCACCTCAGAGAAAATAGTGATCTCCAGCGCAACATCATCGGGCAGCGGCACTTCATCGATAGCAGCTTCGAGAAGCGGGTGACGCGCGTGATCGATGCGTCCTGGTATGACAACATACCGCTCACCGTAATTCTCGGCGTGAAGCGTCACCTGATGCTCACGGCTGTGGCGCGGAAACACGGCCACCTGCACCTCGACATACGGGTAGACGCCAATGTTGAAGATGGTCCCGTGCCCGGCGAACCAGGTGTCGGTCCATCCGCCGAGGTCGCAGATACGGATGGGCGCCACGCCGTTGATAATGAGATTACGATTTGCGGAAGAGAAAGATGTACTCATGCTTGAATACATAGAATCCGCCGACGAGCGCACGATAGCGCCAGAGTTCTTTCTGGCTGCGCTTGCCGGTCGTTTGCTCGAAGTTCTTTACCACAATGCTCTTGAGCACGAACCCATGGCGCACGACTTCCTGCATGCCGAGGAAGCCAAGCGGAATCCACTCGCCGTTCGTATATTTGTCGCCGAGCACCAGCGCCAGATAGCGTCCTGCATCGAGCACCTCCGCCACGCGGGTGACCACCGCCCCAAGACGCGCAAGAAAGGCATCGACCGACGGCGCATTCGCCAGGTCGCGCGCGTCCTCACTGAAGCGAATAATATCGTGATATGGCGGATGCAGAATGGCGAGTTGCGCCGAACGATACCCGTAGCGCGCAAGCGTCGCGCGCCAGTCGAAGGCGGTGCTGTCACCAATCTCGAGCGCGCACAGCACATGACGTCCATCCGGTTCGTTTGCCAGCGTGGCGCGCGCCTGTTCAGCAACAACCGGGTTCAGTTCCACCCCGATCGTAGGACGCCCCAGACGCCGTCCTTCAATCAGCGTGGTACCGGAACCGGCGAACGGATCGATGACCAGGTCACCGCGACGAGTGTAGCGCCGCATCAACTGATACGGAATCTGCGGGACAAAGTTTCCCCAGAATCGCGCATGGTGTGCGCCGCTCGCGTCGCGCCGGTCGAACAGCCACAGACTGTCAGTCAGGATGTCATCGTACTCTTTCCAGCGGTTGAGGTCAATGTCATTGATTGCACCGGTGCGCGACTCGCACGCAGCGCGCGCCAGTCGGTCGAGGTAGTAGCGGGCGCGTTCGAGGGTGAATGCGGTTGCGATCTGGTCGAGTGCTTCGCGCAACCGTCGTTTGCTGAAGATCGTGACATCCGTCGCGTCGGCAGCGACGCAGAATACGCCTGCCGGATCATCGATCTGGCGCCAGAGCAGGTCCAGTGCAGCACGCAGATCAACGACCGAGGCGGACTCACGCAACCGGTATAGCGCATCTGTAAAAGGTGTACGTGCCAGGCGCACCAGATCGTCGGGAGCAGCACTCTCAGCAGGCGGACGAGCCGGAAGAAGCGGACGTGCCATGAATGTTTACACTCACAGGGCAAAAAGCGGTTTCAACAGCAGTATAGCACGCCAGCTGCGTAAAATGCAAGAGGATGATGTGATTGGGTGACTTGATTACGTGTGCATGCACATTGCACGTTGAACGTTTGCACGTTAAGCGTTGAACGCCCCATTCACATCGAGATTGATCCCTTGCGAAAATCGGTTTTCCCGATCAAGGCATTGACCAGCGCCGGTTTGCCCTGCAATGCACTCTGGCGCGCCTGGGACAATGTCTCCTCCGCCAGTTCCGGGTCGTCGAGGCGATAGCCGACAGCGCCGAACCCGCCCACGACACGCTCATAATCACTGTATGCCAGTACAGTTGCCACATCGTCGTGCAAAATCTCCACCTGCTCACGGGCAATCTGCGTCCAGCCAGCATCGTTTCCTACGACTGCAACCAGCGGAATATTGTGGCGCATGAAGGTGTCGAACTCAACGAGGCTATAGCCAGCTGACCCATCGCCGTAGAGGAGCCAGACATCCGCATCGGGCCGGCAGAGTTTTGCACCGAGCGCAAAACCCGCGCCAACGCCAAGCGTGCCAAACGGTCCCGGATCGAGCCAGCTCAAGGGGCGTGGCGGACGCACGATGTACGAGGCGGTCGCCACGAAATCGCCGCCATCGGCAACAATGATGCTGCGGTCGGAAAGCGTCTCGTTGAGCACCCGACAGAGATGGACCGGATTGACGTAAGCTGTCGGTTCGGCAGCTTGGCGCACGATCTCAGCATCACGCACGGCGTCGCGTTGTTGCAACCGGTCGATCCATTCCTTCCAATGCTCACCGGGGAGCACCCGTTCAGCCAGCATGCGCACAAATCGCGCGGGGTCTCCCGGCGCCGCGATATCGGGTCGCCGATTGAGCGTCAGATCGGTGCGGCTGCGGTTGGCGGCAATGAGTGTCGCGCTGCGCGCAATATGATTGCCATAGTCGAGACGAAAATCGCACGGAACACCAGCAAGAATGACAAGATCGGCTTCGCGCAGCGCCTCGCGTCGCCGGTGTCGCATCTGCAACGGGTGGTTTGCCCCGAGCAACCCGCGCGCCATGCCGGAAAGGTATGTGGGAACGCCAAGCCGGGTAATAGCGCCTGCCAGGGCATCAACCGAGGCCGTATCAAGCATCGCCTGGCTTCCCACCAGCAGCAACGGACGTTGCGACTGCACCAGACGGAGCGCCGCCGCACGCACTGCATGGTCTTCCGGATCAGGAACATCAACCAGACGAGGTGTCACAACCGGTTGATTCTGCGCGCCAGCAAACAACCGGTTCACCCACCAGTCGAGGTACCGTTGCACGACCCATTGCGCCGGGGAACGTCCGCTACGCTTGAGTCCATACCACCGGCGCACCAGCTGCTCGTCGTACAGCAGATCGATCGGCAGTTCGACGAATACCGGACCAGGCACACCGCTGCGCGATTGATAGAACGCTTCTTCCAGCGCTGGAACGATCTCCTGCACTCGCCCCACCGACCGGCGCCATTTTGTGATCGACTGCATGATCGACATCTGGTCGATATCCTGCAGAGCGCCTCGTCCACGCAGGGCAGTCGCAGCTGCACCGCCAATCAGCACCAGCGGCGACTGCGCCATCTGCGCGTTCTTGATGGCGGTGATGGTGTTGGTTACGCCCGGTCCCGCCGTCACAACCGCAACGCCAGGGATGCCGCTCAGGCGCGCAGTGGCGTCAGCGGCAAACACTGCCGTTGCCTCGTGGCGCGTGTCGATCACCCGAATACCGCGCTGGCGGCACCCGACCAGAATGGGGGCAATATGTCCGCCGGTCAACGTGAATACGAAACGCACCCCATGCGCCTGAAGCGCCAGTGCTACACGATCGCCGCCATGCATACGTCACCTTCGACTGCACAAAGAATGCACACACTCTGTCGTAACTGACCGTAGTATACTGCATGTCACACCGCGTCATACAGCGCGGTGGATCGGCAATACAGCAACACACAACAGGAGGGCACCATCATGACAGTGCAGTCGACAACCGAAACCATCACCGTCGATGGAAGCGCAGTGGTTGAGCAACTTCGAGCACGCATCACCGACAGCAACGTTCAGCGCGTCGTTATCAGGCAGGGATTTCACCCCGTGGCGTCCTTTTCAGCAATTGGCGGCATGCTGTCGGCAGCGGTTCAGTCGGCAATCGGCGCACTGGCAGTTGCACTTGGCAATTGCACCATCGAAATCGAGCGCCTGACATCAGAGTCGTTCTCCCGCGATCCGGAACTCGATACAACAAGCATCCACTGGATCGGGGTCGCACCGATCCCTGAAAGCGTCCACTGACCCAACGGGGTTTTCCTGTCGGAGCGCAGAGCCCGGCAGTGTCGATAGGAGGGGGCGCGCGCAGGCGTGCTCCCTCTGCGTTGGAGCGAAACGACGCTTCGCCGCTGTCGTGCCGACACCCTCGCAGGGGCAGGTTTCAGCCCTGCCCCTTCTCTTTTCCGCGTTTCAGAGATAACCACGGAGGGTTGTCGTTTCTCCCCTGTTTTCCACTGCATCCCTGGTAATATATGTGGGGAATGTTGCAAAGAATGATTCATCTCCGCCCTTCCTGGCATTCGGTCTGAGACGTACAGGCGTCGTTGAGAAAGAATGGCGGCAATCCTATGCATGCAGTCGTTGCTATCAAGCAGGTGCCCGATACTTCGAATGTGCGCATCGACCCTGAAACGGGCACCCTAATCCGCGAAGGGGTCCCTGCCATTGTCAACCCTTACGACCTTCACGCCGTTGAGGCAGCGGTACAACTCAAAGAGCGGCTTGGCGGCGGGCAGGTGACGGTCATTACGATGGGTCCGCCGAAAGCAGCGGAAGCGCTCCTCGAATGTATCGAGCAGGGCGCGGATCGCGCGATCCTGATCAGTGATCGCAAGTTTGGCGGCGCTGACACCCTGGCGACCTCGTATGTGCTAGCTCGTGCGATCGAGACGATCAACGCCGAACTGCCGGTTGACATCGTTCTGTTCGGCAAACAGGCGATCGATGGCGATACGGCGCAGGTTGGTCCCGGGGTGGCGACCCGCCTCAACATGCCGTTGATCACGTATGCGGTGGCCATCGAGGAGTTCGATCTGACAGCTCGCCGGGCGGTGGTGCATCGCCGCATTGAGCAGGGCATCGAGGTATTGGAGACCACTCTGCCGGTGTTGTTGACCGTGGAGAAGGACATTGCGCCGGTGCGTCATGCGCCGCTTCCGCGTCTAATCGCAGCAGCGCGCTATCAGCCCGAAGCGTGGACAGCGACATCCCCCGTGATGTTCGATCCACAGCAGATCGGGCTCAAAGGCTCACCGACGGTGGTTGGCAAAGCGTATACGCCGCCGCCGCGTTCTGGGGGCGATGTGCTCTCGGTTGCCGATCTCGGTCTGGATGCGGTGGTGGCGCGGGCAATGGCGGTGATCGGGCAGGCGCACGTGCACGACCTGCAACCTGTAACCGGAGGAGTGTCATGAACGCTGAACAGTCAGCCATTCCACGCATCTGGGTGTTCGTCGAACAACAGGAACATCAGGTGCATCCGGTATCGTGGGAATTGCTCGGCGCGGCGAAACGGCTGTCGGCGGATCTGCCAGGCAGCGTGGTCGAAGCAGTGCTGCCAGGGCATCAGGTTGCCGATCTGGCGCCACAGGCGTTCCAGTATGGTGCATCGCGCGTCTACCTGATCGATAATCCGGTGCTGGAGATCTACCGCAACCTGCCGTATGCCGTAGCTGTCAGCCAGCTGGTGAAGGAGCATCGCCCGGAGATTTTCCTGATCGGCGCGACGACGCTGGGGCGCGACCTGGCGGGATCGATCGCCACGCGCGTCAGCACCGGTCTGACCGCCGACTGCACCGAACTGTCGATCGACCCCGCCAACCACATCCTAGCAGCTACCCGCCCAACATTCGGCGGCAACCTGATGGCGACGATCCTCTGCCGCCGCCACCGGCCGCAGATGGCCACCGTTCGCCCGCGCGTGCTGCCAATGCCGGAGCCTGTGCCGGATGCCACTGGCGAGGTGGTGACCGTTCCATTCGACATGCGCGAGGAGGATGTGCCGGTCAAACGGCTGCGATTGATCCGTGCAGAAGAACAGCCCAACATTGAGTACGCCGAGGTGATCGTCGCAGGCGGGCGCGGCATGGGAGGACCAGAAGGTTTTGCGTTGCTGCAGGAACTGGCAGACGCGCTTGGCGGCATGGTCGCTGCCAGCCGCCCCGTGGTCGACGCTGGCTGGATGGACGCCAGCCGGCAGGTGGGTCAGACGGGCAAAACGGTACGACCCAAGCTGTACATTGCGGCGGGTATCTCCGGCGCGGTCCAGCATCGGGTCGGCATGAGCGGCGCTGATGTCATTCTGGCGATCAACACCGATCCAAACGCGCCGATCTTCCAGATCGCCACGATGGGGATCGTCGGCGATCTGTACGAGGTGATCCCCGCGTTGATACGTCAGGTGAAAGGACAGTCGCATGACGGGCAGGCTCACCTTTGATGCCATCGTCGTTGGCGCCGGTCCGGCGGGTGTGGCGGCGGCGCTGACCATGGCGCGCGGCGGATTGAATGTCATCATCATTGAACGGGGTCGCTTCGCCGGCGCCAAGAACCTCTTTGGCGGCGTTTTCTACACTCACGCACTGGCGGACGTCCTGCCCGACTACTGGGAGCGGAAGCCGCCATTCGAGCGCCCGGTCACCGAGCAGGGGTACTGGATGCTCTCGCCGGACAGCGCCATTCGCGTGATGCACAAGAGCGAACGTTACCTGAAAGAACCGGCGGACGCTTACACGGTGCTGCGCGCGCGCTTCGATCCGTGGTTCGCCGAACAGGCGGTTGCAGCAGGCGCGCTGCTCATCACCCGCACGACCGTCACCCGGTTGCTCAAGGACGAACACGGGCGCGTGATCGGCGTTGATACGGATCGTCCTGAGGGTAGCGTCTATGCACCGGTCGTGATCATCGCCGAGGGAGTCAACAACCTGCTCACGCAACAGGCGGGATTGATTGCGTCGGATCTGCCGCCGAAGTATGTGGCGCTGGCAGTCAAGGAGTATATCAACCTGCCCGCGAAGGATTTGCAGACACGCTTCGGATTAAGTGGTCCGCGCGAGGGCGTTGCCATCGACGTGTTTGGCGATGTAACGCTTGGTCTGCCGGGCACGGGCTTCATCTACACCGATCAGTCGGGCATTTCGATTGGCGTCGGCATGCTGCTCGACGAATTCGTCACCCACCGGCTGCGTCCCTACGAAGTGCTGGAGCGCTTCAAGAATCATCCGGTTGTGCGCCCGTACCTGGAAGGTGGCGAAGTGCGCGAATACGGCGCACATCTGATTCCGGAGATGGGGTACGACCGCATGCCGAAACTGGCGAGCGATGGGGTCATGGTGGCGGGCGACGCTGCCGGAATGGTGGATGCGCTCCACCGCGAAGGAACGAACCTGGCGATTACAGCCGGCAAAATGGCAGGCGAGACGGCGCTGGCGGCGCACCAGGCAGGCGATTTTTCGGCGGCGTTTCTGAGCCGTTACCGACGAAGCCTGGAAGCTAGTTTCGTGTTGAAGGACATGAAACAGTACCGGCGCATGACCGATTTTCTCGAAAGTTCGCCGCAGTTTATGGGCACTTACGTCAACCTATTGAATGAAGCGGCGCTGCGCTACTTTACCGCACACGGCATTCCCAAGCGCGAGATGGAGCACGACATCCTCAAAATGGTGCGCGAACGTCGCTCGTTTACCGGCGTCGCCTGGGATATGTTGAAACTGATGCGTGCAATGAGAGGATAAACCTATGAGCAACCGAAACAATGGCCAGACGGCGCCTGTCGCCGACGTCGAACTGCCACATGTGAACATCGACGATCTGATTGTCTGCCTGAAATACTACGTCGATGAAGAGAACGCCCACATCCGCATCAGGGATCTGGCGATCTGCGCTGCGTGCGATCCAAAGCCGTGCCTGGCATTCTGCCCGGCGCACGTCTTCGAGACCGACCGCCACGGGCGGATGATGGTTGGTTATCAGGCGTGCATCGAGTGTGGCAGTTGCCGGGTTGCCTGCCCGTTCCGTAATGTGGACTGGCGTCTCCCGCGCGGCGGGCACGGGGTGGCGTACAAGTATGGGTGATGCCCGGTGTCAACGTGGACGCTAGAACGTGGAATGTTAAGTGTGGAACGTTCCACGTTCAGCTCTTAACCAACTCTGCTATCTTCTCTACCAGCTCTCGCAGATGCACCGGTTTGCTCAGATAGACGTTCGCTCCGGCAGCTAGGCTACGTTCACGATCTCCTGGCATCGCCAGCGCGGTCAGCACAATAATAGGCAGACCGGCGGTTGCGACATTCTGGCGCAGGCGTTGTACAATCTCGAGCCCATCGGTATCTTTCAATCGCAGATCGATGATTGCCAGATCAGGCAGTTCCTGACGCACTAGCGCAAGCGCCTCTTCACCAGAGATGGCGTGTATGGTCTGATGACCGCAGCGCTGCAGGTAATCGCAGATGATGTCACTCCCGATCACATCGTCATCCACGAGTAAAACATGGCGATTGTTCCCTATCTGAGGAAGCGTTTCTGTGCCTGGGACGAGCCGCGCCGGGAAGGCAGCATCTGAGTTAGATGTTGTCAGCGTTTCCTCCCACCTCTGATACTCACGAGTCCACGGAAGGGTGATGGTAAAACGGCTTCCCTTTCCCGGTTCACTCTCCAGGGAGACACTGCCGCCATGGAGTTCCGCCAAGTGCGCAACCATGACCAGTCCTAGCCCGCTGCCTGCCTGATGATGCTGGTATTCGTTATGGATCTGCGAGAAGGGTTGAAATAGGCGTGGTATGTCCTCAGGGGCAATGCCGATACCGGTATCCCACACGGTAATGCGCACTACCTCGTGCTCAGGGTCTCCTTCCAGATCGAGCCCGATCGTGCCTCCAGGAGGGGTGAACTTAACCGCATTCGACAGCAGGTTGATCAACGCCTGGCGCAACCGGCGTTCGTCGGCGTACAACGCCTCGACCTTTGGATCGAGGTTCACACGTACTGTCTGGTGCTTGCGCAGCGCCAATTCATTGATCATGCGTACACTTGCGGTGCAGATCTGGTGTGCTCCAGTCAAGCGTGGTTCCAGTTCGAATCGTCCTGCCTCAATCTTCGCCAGTTCAAGGAAATCGTTGATCACTTCCAGCAGGTGACGGCCACTCTCATTGATGCGACTCAGCATGTCTATCTGCTCATCGTTGAGTGGACCAACGATCTTTGCGCGTAGAAGTTCTGCTAGACCGAGAATTGCGGAGAGCGGCGTGCGCACCTCGTGACTAATCCCCGCAAGAAACTCGTCCTTCAAGCGATGTGCGCGCCGCAGTTCGGCGTTTACGCGCGCCAATTCGATGTTTTGCCGGCTCAGATGCTCCTTCAGCAGGCGTAACTCATTCCGCTGTTGAATATGCGTTTGTTCAATGACGCTCTGATCGGTGGTATCGGTGATCGTCTGCACCAACCCATCGATCTGTCCGTGGATGTTGACATACGGCAGTGTCAACAAATGCCAGTAACGCACCTCTCCGTGCGTGCCGTTGCGATTGACGTGTGGAAGATGCAAACGACTAACCTTTCCATCCATAATGTCGCACAGCACGCCTTCACTGCCGATCAATTCAGGAAGCAGATCAAAGAGCGAGTCGCCGATCTGTGGCGATTGACCGGCGAACACACCAAGGTATCCTCCGACCAATCGAATGTGGAAGGAACGATCAACAATCAGATACGCGCAGCGGTGCTCAATGCTGAGCTGATCGGTCAGGGAGCCAAGGTTTGGTTCTAGCAATCTGTCTTTAATGATCATCACTGCGTTACCGTTGGTGTAATCACTTCGGGTGGCACGGGTTTGAGCAAGCTTACCCAGCGCGCCGGAACCCAGCCAATCACCTCGACCTGGGAGCTTTGTGGCGATACCACACGCACCCTATACCAGTCGCGCCACTGTGCCAGTACCTCAACCGGAGCACCAAGCGGCGCGACGATGCTGGTACGTGTTGCGACATCGTCTGGTATACCATATAGATACACGTTTCCAATCATAACACCACTGAACGGGGATGGTGTTGCGGTTGGTGTATGGGTCGCCGTCGGCGTACGGGTCGCTGTTGGAGTGCTGGTTGCGGTGGACGTGCTGGTTGCAGTTGGCGATGGTGTTGCGGTTGGCGTACTGGTCGCTGTCGGGGATGGTGTTGCGGTTGGCGTATTGGTCGGTGCCGGTGTTGCTGTAGCAGTCGGTACTACAGCGACAGCTGGAGGCGCCGTGAGCACTGCCATCCGTGCCTCGACACGCCATATCCAGGCGCCGCAGAGGAGCAGCGGTGACAATACAATCAGCCCCAGCGCAACCAGAATGGCGCGCTGAAATAACGAGAGGCGCTGTGGCTTGCGCTCTTCCTGTTTCGGGACCAGGTAACGCTGGAGAATCTGGCGTGTTTCCTGGATCAATCTGGTATCACTTCCGTCGAAGGCGCGCAGCCGCTCGTAGCGATGTTCATGAACAGCAAAGAGCGTCTCACGCAGCAGGTTACGGAAATCCGGCGGTTCGACGCCGCTGATCACGACTGCCAGGTATGCAGCGCTCCCAGTTTCAAGTACGATCTGGCGTGACTCATACGCAATCGAACCAAGTTCCCCACTTTCTTCGCGTCCGAATGCCTCTTGCGCAAATTCACGAATCGCAGTAAGCATGCCGCTGACAACGTCACGGTCTGGACGTTCGGGCCCGGCGGAATAGTGGCAGATCAACACTCCCGAATCGCGCTGGATCAGAAAGATTTCGTGAACGGTAAACGGAAGAACGTCACGCAGCGCGTATTCGCCGTGCGAGACCCCTTGCATTCGCGCCTGCCAGTAGCGAGGTTCGAGCATCAACGATGTACTCTGACGAACGCGCTCATCGATCGACTGCGCTAGGTTACGCACCGCCTCGGTAACGGCGCGCGCAATCATCTGCCCCACAACCGGGTAAAGCGCATCGATAATATCCTCGCGAGCCTGGTAGACCTGATGACGTATTGCTTCACCGATTGCGGGCGCAATGGCGCGTGCGATTTCATCACGTGACTGGCTGATCTGTTCTGCGAGGATATCGGCAATGACCGGACTGATCCGATCAACCAGTGCTTCAGGCTTGAGCAAAACCCGACGTAACTCTTCGAGTTGCCGTTGCGTTTCAGGCGCCTTGACCATGCCCGGCTAGTCCTTCGAGGCGTTCAATCCCTCAAGTAGGTCGGTGACGGTGCTGCCAGTTTCAAGGCGAGTGGCAAGCTCGATCAGCATGCTGGCGAGTGCCTTCCGGTCGGTCTTCTGGTACTCGAGACGGTCGGCAATGCGGCGGATCTCGGCGCGGAGCTCATCTTCCGTATGGCGGATGTCGCGACGGAGCGCCTGCGCGCGTTGTTCAATCTGATCACGCACATCGATCATCCCTGCCCGGATCGAACGCAATTCTGCGTCGTGCGATGTTTGCGCCTTATGCAGTTCGAGAATGGTTTCGCCGGATGCCCTGATTTGATCCTCGTGCTGTCGCGCCTGAGTCGCGATCTGTTGCATAAGGACTTCCCGATTGCGCTGCCGGTCGCTCTCGCGGCGGAAGTCATCGGTCAGTTTTCGGGTGTCGAGTTCCAGTGCCTCTATGCGCCGCGCCATGGTCTTCTCGAGATCGACCAGACGCTCGCGAGTTTCGCTCAGATCGTCGCTGATGCGTTGTATCTCACGGCGCAGATCGGTAAATCGCCGTTCATACTCCTCGATCTGTGCACCAAAGAGGATGTCGCGCAGGCGGTCGACTTCAGCGTGGCGCAACCGCTGGCGTAGCGGGTCGGGTCCCAGAATAATCTGGCGGACACGATCGAGTTCTTCCTGACTGTCCTGATCATCGGCTTTTTGTTCGTTATTCCACCCATGTTGCGGGGTATCATTCTGCGTCATACAACCCTCTCTTTCTCGATAATCGAGTGACCGAGTCTCTGGAATGCCTCTTCAACACCTTCGCCGGTTTTGGCGCTGGTGAAAAACAGAGGTGCATCGATCATCTGTGCGATTTCGAAAATCTGTTCATCCGGCACAGCACGCGCACTACGCAGATCGATCTTGTTTGCCATAATAACCAGGGGAACATCAGGGTTGACATCGTGAAACTCCTTGGCATACTGTACAAGTGATGTGACTGTTTCAGTGCGTGTCGTATCGCAGACAAGTGCTGCACCGCGCGCCCCACGATAATATGACCGTACAACGTTCGTAAAAGGTTCGCTGCCGGCTGTATCCCAGATCAGCAACGTTAGCGTCTGCGGAGAGGGATCGAGTATCTGGAGCGTTTTACGACTAACACGGATGCCGATGGTACTAAGGTATGACTCACTGAAACGGCTTTCAGTAAATCGGCGAATAAGGCTGGTCTTTCCGACGGCAAAATCTCCGATAAGGCATACTTTCGCAATTTGGTTCATGGGCAATCCTGGAGGATAAAGAGAAAAAGGTCTCCTACTTATCTCCTTGGAAAAGCGTGTTGGTACAATACGATCGTACAGGCTACCGTAGTTGTGTAGATTGTGGTCTGTGTTTGTGAAGACCCGAGAGTCCTTACTGCCATCTTAGCGCAATTGCTCTGTTTATGCAACGATAATTCGTCGCATCGACTCACGTGTATCCGCGTGGTCATATTGAGAAATGTAGCGATACTGTTTTGTCTCTATCATGGAATATATAGGCACTATGAGCATGAATTCCACCAGCACGATTCTGATTGCTGACGATGACCCTGGTGCAAGGCTCATTCTACAGCGATTGTTAACGCGCGAGGGTCATCGTGTGTTAATGGCTCAGAATGGCGCCGAGGCGCTGCGCCAGGCAATAGAGTATACGCCCGATCTGCTCCTCTTGGACGTATTGATGCCCGAACTCGATGGGTTCGAGGTCTGCCGCCAGTTACGCAACCACGCGTGGCTGCGCGAGATTCCTATTCTTCTGATTACGTCGCTTGGCGACCAGCAGTCGCGGGTCGAAGGGTTGAGCGCTGGCGCTGATGGGTTCATTACCAAGCCATTCGACATGGCAGAACTCATGGCACATGTACGTACCATTACCCGGCTTAATCGCTACCGCCGTTTGTTGGCTGAACAAGAGCGGTTTCAACGGTTGATCGAACTGTCGCCTGAAGGTATTGCTATCATCAACGAGGAGAGTCACCTCCTGCTCGTGAATCCGGCGCTTGTCGCGTTACTCGAAGCACCCTCCCCCTTACACATTCTGGGTGATACACTCCTGAACTATCTGCACATTGCCACAGTCGATCGCTATCAGACAGGATTGCACGCACTGATGGCAGAGACACAGCAGGTTGTGCGCATCGAACTTGATCTGATCAGCGTCAAAGGGCATGCCATCCCGGTCGAACTCAGCTTGGGGCGGTTTCGCGACCAGAATAGCGCGTTTGCGCAGGTAATTATTCGCGATATGTCAGAACGCAAACGTACCGAAGCACAAATCTATCGCCAGATCAGTCGGCTGACCAGTCTACATACGATCGGCGTGGCGATTACGGCGAGTCTGGAACTCCAGGCAACCTTATCGATTTTGCTTGATCGTCTGATTGAGGAGTTGCACGTCGATGCTGCAAGTGTGCTGTTGTTCAACGAGCGTACTGCAATGCTCGAGGTAGCTTGTAGCCGCGGTGCGCCTATGGGTGTTGAGGATGTGTCGGTCTCTCCTGAGGAAGGGCTACCCGGCATGGCGTTTCGCACCCGCCATGTTGTCTCGCTCTCAACGCTGTCTTCCGAGATACTGATGTGTCCGCGCGATCAGGCGCTCGCTGCTCAGTTTGCGACCTACTTTGCCGTGCCGTTACAGGCGCGTAGTGAGATTAAGGGTGTGCTCGAAATCATGCAGCGTGCGCCGTTCGTGCCCGATGAACACTGGTGGTCATTTCTTGAGGCGTTGTCGGTACAGGCAGCGATTGCCATCGATACATCGACGCTGTTCGAGCAGTTGCAGCGCGCTCACGCTGAACTGAAACAATCCTATGATGCAACGATTGCGGGTTGGTCACGCGCGCTAGACCTGCGCGATCACGAAACCGAAGGTCATAGTGAACGCGTCACAGAGCTGACCCTACGGCTGGCGCGTCAGATGGGTGTGCCCGAGCACCAGATGGAGCATATCCGGCGTGGCGCCCTCCTCCACGACATTGGTAAGATGGGCATTCCCGATCATATTTTGCTCAAACCAGGACCACTTAGCGTCGATGAATGGGCGATTATGCGCCAGCATCCAGTCTATGCGTTTCGCTGGCTCTCCGCAATCCCTTTTCTGCAACCGGCGCTCGATATTCCTTATGCGCACCACGAGCGCTGGGATGGCAGCGGCTATC
>JBEPYG010000005.1:0-39644 GCA_041641515.1 Roseiflexus sp. | reverse complement strand
GGAGCGTTCGATTAGGAGTGTGGTCAGCCTATCGAGCAGTTACTTCCGGGTTGAGGCATTGATTAATACCCGCCTGAAGCCTCATACGACGCAGATGTTTCGCGAGGCGATAGCACTATCTGATACTGCATTAATGTCGCTCAGCATTGCATCAGCCGACATCAATAAAGAAACAGCGCAGATTCAGATTGTCAGCGGTGGCGTGCTGGTTGCTGTCCTGGTTGTTGGATTGGCGCTCGGTGTTGTACTGGCATCCCTCATTGTCCGTCCGCTCAACGATCTGGTTCTGGCAACGACTCGCCTGGCGCAGGGTGCTGACAATACCCGCATTCAGCCACGTGGCGGTCGCGAACTGGTTTTGCTGGCGCAGGCATTCAACGATATGGCAGCCGAACTCGAACGCGAACGCGCTGAAGTGCGCCATCAGAACGCGCTGCTGGCAGAGCGTGCTGCTGAACTCGAACAAACCCTGCAGCAGTTGCGCGAAGAAACGGCGGCGCGTGAGCAATTGAGCGCGACGGTGCGCCAGCTGAGTGTTCCGATCATGCCGGTTATGGAAGGAGTGCTGGTCGCACCACTGGTTGGCGAGATCGACGCTGAACGCGCGCGCCTGCTGCAACAGCGCCTGCTCGACCGTATCGTCGCCGAACGCGCACGCGTGGCGATCCTAGATATTACCGGTGTTCCAGTGGTAGATGCTCAAATAAGCACATGGCTGGTTCAGGCGACCACTGCAGCACGTTTGCTTGGCGCGCACTGTATTCTTGTCGGCATTAACCCCGAGGTCTCACAGGCGCTCGTCTCTAGCGGCGCCGATCTTGGCGATCTGGCAACTCGCGCTACCCTGCGTGAAGGGCTGGAATATGCGATAGCGCTCAAGAACTCCTTCCGATCAAACCATTCGCTCACAGCGCGTCGGTGAATGTCGCGACGTTCTAACCCCTCATTCCTGTCGCTTCGCGCAGCAGCGGCTCATCGCGGAACTGACGTCGGTGCAGTTCCGCGTACAACCCGCCGCGCACCAGAAGTTCGTGATGCGTACCGCGCTCGACGATCCGTCCCTGATCCAGCACCAGCACCAGATCGGCATCGTGCACCGTCGATAGCCGGTGAGCAATCACAAAACTGGTTCGTCCTCGCAATAAATGCCGCAACGCCTGCTGGATCAACTGTTCGGTGCGGGTATCGACGCTGCTGGTCGCCTCGTCGAGGATCAGGATGCGTGGGTCTGCCAGGATCGCGCGGGCAATGCCGATCAACTGCCGCTGTCCCTGGCTGAGATTGCTGCCCCGCTCGCCAAGGTGCGTCTGGTATCCCTCCGGCAGACGCATGATGAATTCGTGCGCATTGGCGGCGCGCGCCGCCTCTTCGACCTCCGCATCGGTTGCGTCGAGCCTCCCATAGCGAATGTTGTCGGCAATCGTTCCAGAGAAAAGGAAACTATCCTGGAGCACAACCCCCATCTGCGACCGCAAACTGGCGCGGGTGACTTTGCGCACATCGATGCCGTCGATCAGGACTGCTCCGGCGCTGGCATCATAGAAGCGTCCGATCAGATTGACGAGCGTTGTTTTCCCGGCGCCGGTCGGCCCAACCAGTGCAACCGTCTGTCCTGGCGCCACCGTCAGGCAGATATCCTTCAGCACATACCGCTCTTCGTCTGTCGGTTGTTCTCCTGGTCGAGCGCCGTAACTGAACCAGACATGGTCGAACTCCACTCGCCCTTCAATCCGTCCCATCACCTGCGCATCAGGGGCATCGACCAAATCGGGCGGCGTGTCGATCAGCGCAAAAATGCGTTCACCAGCCGCCAGCGCCGACTGCGCTGTGGTATAGAACGCGGAAAGCGCCTGAACCGGGCGAAAGAATTGCTGCACATAGGTCAGAAATGCAACCACAACGCCGACAGTGATTGCTTCCTGGATCACCAGCCAGCCGCCTAGTCCGGCCACAATCGCAATGGCGACCGTCGAAAGCACATCCACCGCTGGCATGAACGCCGACGTAATCGCGGTTGCATTGACGTTGGCATCGCGGTTGGCTGCGTTGCGTTGCGCAAAACGCTGCTGGTTGAGCGCAGTGCGCGTAAATGCCTGCGCAACCTTGACGCCTGCAATTTCTTCCTGGATTTCTGCCGACACATCGCCGATCGCCTCGCGGGTGCGCCGAAACGCGCGCCGCGACATCTGCGAAAAGACGCTGGTCATCCAGATCATCACCGGAATGACGATGAAACTCGCCAGTGCTAGTCGCCAGTCGAGTACAATCATCGCAATCAGAATACCGGTCAATCCGAACAAGCTGCCGAGCACCTGGACGAGACCCTGCCCCATCAGCTGCGTAATAACTTCTGTATCATTGACCAGACGCGACATCAACTCACCAGCTGGACGACGATCGAAGAAGCGTAACGACATGCGTTGCAACGCCGCAAAAATGTCGCTGCGCAACTGCGCCAGCACCTGCTGCCCCACCTCGCCCATCAGCATAAACTGGTAGCGCCCGGCAATCAGACCGGCAAGATACACAATCAGCAGCGTCAGCATCAGACGGTTCAGTTCACCGCCATCACGCTGTGCAATCGCGCTATCGATCGCTACGCCGATCACCAGCGGACCAAGCGCCTGCGATGCTGCTGCAATAACCACCAGAACCAGGACTGCCAGCAATCGCCGCCAGTACGGGATCAGCAAACCTAGCAACCGTCGCGCAATCGCACCGCGATGCTGCGCCTGTTCCTGCGGCAACTCGGCAACCCGTTGTAGCATGTGCATCATGGTTGTGGCTCCCTGCCGGATTTCATCGTGCCTGTCGGACTCAACCGCACAATCGGCAGCCGCCGTGTGGTGCGCTGCCGATACGCTTCGTAGGTCGGATAGATGGCGACCAGGCGCCGCCATAACCGTTCATATTCTTCGGGATCATCCACTTCAATCGCTACTGCCGGTGTGACAACCCCGTGATCCTCGACCATCACACGCGGATCGGCAGACAGATTGATGTACCAGTGCGGCGGCGTATCGTTGCCCCCCCACGACCCAACCACAACATAGTCGCCGCCATCACGCACGAACAGCAGCGGTGTGACGCGCTTCTTTCCGCTGCGCCGACCGGTGGTTGTCAGCAGAATGCAGTACCGTCCCAGAAACGGATGCGGCAGCGCCCCGCGCATCAACCGGTAAAGCGCCACATGCGCCGCTGTCGCGACTTTGACGAGCTGAACGAAAAGCGGATGATGCCGTGCCATAATTCTTGCTCTATACCCACGTTCAACGTTCAACCATCACCGGCGTCTCTTCCCGCACCCCGCCAAATTGCGAGTCGATGATCTCCCCGTAGAGCGCGCTGGTCGCCAGCAACTCCTCGTGCGCACCCTGCGCAACAATGCGCCCATTCTCAAGCAACAGAATGAGATCAGCGCGGCGCACCGTACTGATGCGCTGCGCAATAACGAAAGATGTGCGCCCTTCCATCAACCGTTCGAGTGCCTGTTGAATCTGGTACTCTGTTTCAGCATCAACCGACGAAGTGCTGTCATCGAGAATCAGAATGCGAGGATCACGCAAAAGCGCGCGTGCAATTGCAATACGCTGCTTCTGCCCGCCCGACAACCCAATGCCGCGCTCACCGATGATCGTGTTATATCCGTTCGGTAATGCGGTGATGAACTCGTGCGCCTGCGCGGCACGCGCGACAGCTTCAATATCGGCATCGGTCGCATCAGGGCGACCATAGGCGATGTTGTCGCGCACACTCCCGCTGAACAGGGTCGTATCCTGCAAGACAATGCCAATCTGCGCCCGCAGACTTTCCAGCGTCACATCGCGCACATCGATCCCGTCAACGGTGACCCGCCCGTGGGAGACATCATAAAAACGCGGGATGAGGTTGATAATCGTGCTCTTGCCGGCGCCGGTTCGCCCCAGAATGGCAACCGTCTGCCCTGGTTCAGCAACGAACGAGACATCCTTGAGGATATACTTCTCTTCACGCACCGGATGGCGTGCATCCATGTGGTCATCGGCTTTGACGCCATACCCAAACCAAACATGCTCAAATGCAACTCGCCCCTTAATAGGGGGAAGCGGACGAGCGCCGGGACGATCATGCACGTCGCTCTCAACATCGAGCACCTCGAAGACTCGCTCCGCACTGACCGCCGCGCGCGTCAACTGCGCCATAATCATGCCGAGCATCATCAGCGGCATAATCAGGAGCGCCAGATATGTATTGAATGCCACCAGTTCACCAATCGTCAGAGCGCCGCCGATCACCCGGTACCCGCCAAACCAGACGATTGCCAGCGTACCCAGATTACCGATGAAAAAGATCAGAGGAAATGCCAGCGACATTGCACGGATCGACTGCAGGTTCGTGTCGAGCAGGCGCTGATTCAGAGTGGTGTAACGCTGCCACTCATACGGTTCGCGCGCGAACGCCTGCACGACCCGTACACCGGCAAGGTTCTCCTGGAGCGCCGTATTGAGCGCGCCAAGACGCCGCTGGATCTCGTCGAACAGGGGGCGCACCACATTCATAAAGAAGCCGATAACTCCCACCATCAATGGGATGGTCAGCAGGGTAAGCAGCGCCAGTTGCCAGTTCAACAGCAACATTGCGCCAATACAGCCAATGATCAGCGCCAGGGCATTCAACAGTTGTAACAACCCCATGCCGATGAAAGTACGCACCCGTTCGACATCGCTGGTGATGCGCGTCATCAACTGCCCGGTCTGCGCCCGATCATGGTACGAAAAACTCAACCCCTGGATTTTGGCAAACAGGGCATTGCGCAGATCGTAAGCCACCGCCTGCGACGCTTTCTCAGACCAGAACCCGGATGTAAAACTGAACACGCCACGCACCAGGGCAATTCCCACCAGCACCGCCGCCAGCCACATCAGCGCGCCAGGGTTGCGATCTGCGATCCCCTGATCGATCAGCAACCGCAGTACGTGGGGAGTTGCAAGGTTCGCACCAGCAGCTAGCGCCAAGCTTACCACTGCACCGGCAGTGAGCGCTGCATACGGTTTCAGAAAGGTCAACACACGGCGAAGCGAACTCATGAGGTCTCTCCGGATGCAGTTTCAGAACATGTGGAACAGGAATATTCAATCAGGGTGCGCAAAACATTGAGCCCATCGTACAAACGCGCACGATCCTGCGCATCGAGTTGCTCGATCAGACTGGACGCCGCTTCTCTGGCGGCACGGAGGATGGCGGCATGGGCAGCGTGACCCGCAGGCGTCAGACGTAACACCACCTTGCGGCGATCATCGGGCGCTGTTGCACGCTCGACCCAGTTGCGCTGCACCAGCACATCCACCGTGCGCGACATCGACGACGGCGTGACCTGGTGCGCCGCAGCAAGTTCGCTCAGACTCCACGGACGCGCTGTGAGCATCGCCAGCATCCGCAACTGCACAAATGTCGGCATTTCGTTACTGTCGCCGTACCACTGGCGCGTCGCGCTGGCAACCGCACGCATGACACCGGGAACCGTTTCCAGCAGCAGCGCTGCACATTCGTAAGCAGAGGGAGACATCAGAAATCAGTGTACCATACAATATTTAGGCGATGCAACTATACAGGCGTATGCACTGAATGTCAAGTATGCCACCCTCTGACCAGATCGAGAACCTGATATAATGCCTGGGAATACGCGGAGTCGTTCTCCGAAGGAGGTCATCATGATCGTCCTGGTTGCGCGGTACGTCTGCAAACCTGGGCTGGGTGACGCTGTAGAGGAAGCGCTACGTCGGATGGCAGAGAAGGTGCGTCGCCATGAGCCGGGATGCCTGTTTTACCACTGCTGTCGTTCACAGGACAATCCCGACGTCTTTCTCCTGTACGAGCAGTACGAAACCCATGCTGCGCTGGCGGCGCACCGTGAGACACCGCACTTTCGGTCGATCATCGAGGGTGAAATCGTTCCAATGCTGGAGAAGCGCGAGCGAGAGTACTATTCGCTCGTTGCCTGATGCGCTTGCATCACAACACACTGCGTGGTACCATACATGGCGAAGGGCCGCTAGCTCAATGGCAGAGCGCGTCGCTCATAACGACTGGGTTCCAGGTTCGAGTCCTGGGCGGCCCACCACAGGCAGACAGTCCATTGCGGCGCCAGGAAAGATTTTCCTGGCGTCAGTATGTGCACGAACATCCTTGCGAGCAACGTCCCTCACTCACACGACTGGTTTTCGAAGAAGCGGCAACGGCGAAACAGCAAGTCGCCCGCCAGCCGGAATGCACGCAACGGCGCCTCCATCTGCCAGCGCCACACATCGGGCCAGGTCAACCCGCGGCGCAGATTGGTTTCAGCATTGAAGACCGTTGCGTTCAGTACCAGTCCAGCGTTCCATCCGATCAGCAGAACTGCCGGGACAATCACGCCAGCTCTGCCCACGCGCCGGATGATCTGATCGTTCAAGAGCGCCAGCCCTACAATAAATATCGGCGTGCATTCGATCAGGCGTCGAAAGCCGAATGCACCGGTCAGATGCCAGGTTGTCCCAAACGCGCCATTGATCCACGTCTGCGCGACAAACAACGCCGTCAGCACAAAAGTGAGCAGGCGATCGCGCCGCCAGAGCAGCGTCAGGCCGATCAGACCCAACCCTAACGCCGGACTCCATACCAGCGCACCACGGCTGAACGGCGGGAATGTTGCTGTGAAGTCACTCGCGCCAGGACACCAGAAATCGGGCGCCGGGTTGAAATCGATCAGCGTATCGATAAAATGCGGACTGCACCAGTTCAACTTACCGCTTACCTCACCCGCCGGTCGTGGCGTCCCATTGAGGATCTGATAGACAAGCAGCTGTGGCGTCAGCGCAACGATGAACACCGCAACAAAAACCACATAGCGCGCCGTTGATCGTGCGAGCGCCAATGGGTCGCGGATGAGACGGGGAAAACGCCAGAGCGCCTCGATTGCTGGCGCAAGCAGGAAGAGACCCAGCTGCTCGCGGGTCATGGTCATCAACCCGCCGACCAGTCCAAGTGCCAGCCAGGCGCGCCATCCGCGTTCACGTCCCTGCTCCGATCCACTGCGCCCCCATTCGCGCGTTTCATACCAGATCGTCAGAAAGAGCGCCGTCAAAAACAGACCCGTAGCATGCGCGAAAGGCATCTGAATGTACATATAGAACACCAACGGCGACGCCAGCCAGATCGTGATGCTGGCACACGTTGCTGCAAAGCCTGATGCAAAGCGGCGCGCCAGTCGATAGGACAGCAGCACCCCCAGCAGCCCATAGAGCGCCGAAGCATAGCAGACAGCGTAGATATACGGCGCTGAAAAGCCATCCGCCGGAATGCGCGCACCAGACAGATTGGCAAGATGCACCAGCGCATCCGCCAGCAGAAAGAACGGCGCCCACATGATCGCGGCGCCAACCGGTGCAATATTCCCGTACAAACCGGTTGCAGGACGGATGCGGTTGGGTTGGAGCAGACTCTCTTCGATGCCCGAACGCGGATTCAGTTCGGCAAAGCGCTGATAATCATTGGCAAAATCGAGATCGCCATCAAAACGGAGCGAGCGCAGATAGACGTAATACTGCACCTCATCGGTCGCATAGACTCGCGGCGTTGCCAGCGGCAACAGGAGCGCAAACAGCGCAATGATCGCCAGCAGACCATAATCGCCACGCATGTGCACGGCGATCTGTCTGGCTCGAAGCACCAGAGTGGACATACGAGAAACCAGTGACCGTTGGGACCAGTCCGGTTCCCAACGGTCGCACGCTTACCTGCCCCCTGCCCCCCGCACACGGAGGCAGGGGGATGGAGACGCGGTTCCTGAGCCAGAAACTACCGACTGATGATCGGGAGACGGATGGTCACCACCTCATACCCCGGATCCAAACGCAGGGTCGTGACATAGGTCGCATCGCTGGCATTGCCTGCCCCGTCAAGTGCCTTGACATACACGCGGTACGTCCCATCCTTCGTGAGGTCCGGTCCGAAGCCATTGGTTGGCGATGATGCCGTCCGATCGAGCACCCCATCGAACAGGTTGAAACGGACCCGCGCGCCGGCAGTCGCATTCGGGACTTCAACCGGTTGCCAGCGCAGGTTCTGGAAGGTCAACCCGCCATTGGGCAACTGCGGATACTGTGACTCCGCATTCGCACCTTTCCCAAGGTACTCCACCGCGATCCAGAGCCCCCAGAACTGTTTGGTCGGGTCGCTCGTGTTCGGCGGAGTCTGAAGGTTGTTATATCCGCGCAGCGGCACCGACTCACCGCGGCGGTAGAGGTTATCGGTCACAACGATCGTATTGATGATCAATTCGCGCAGAATCGTCAGCGTATTCGTGTCAGTCGTCAGACTGGTCGAACTCAGATTCATAACCGGACGCCCTTCGCCACTGTCGCCTGGCGGGTCATACACCATGCGGCGCGGGAAGGTAAATGAGTTTCCGGCGCGGTCAAACACCTGGACCTTAAAGAGCGTTTCACCGCTTACAAGTGCAGTACTTGGCGCCTGCGGCGGCAGCGGGAGATTGCTGGCGAACGTACCGGTAATTGTGCCGTTATGAAATAATGTATCATTATTATACAGCACATTATAGGCACTCAACCCAGTACAATCACCAATATCCGCGATCCGCATAAACATCTGGCTGACGCGTGTGTACCCTGGATCGCCAGTTGATGCACCTTCGCTAAACAGATCGCCTGCCGGCGCAATCGGCGAAAAGACCGGCGGTATTAGACCAAACATCTTTGGGTTCATAACCTCAACCGCCGAGTCAACCGGTGTTCCCGCTGCCGATGGATCGGCGATGAAGGTAAGGCTGCGCCATTGCGAGTCAAACTGGCTGCGGTTATTGGCGCGCAGTTGCACATTGATCGTCTGTACGCACTGCTCTAGGTCGGCAATCGGAATATTGTAGACGCCAGTCCACGATGTCGCCGGTTGGCTGGTATCCTGCGCATTTAGGACAACGCGCTGCTCGGCCGGTGTACACCCAGCCGACGGAGAGATCGTACCGACAACTGTTGGATCGCGCACAACCGGTGGATTCGTCCCCGGCAATGCATTCCCAATCGTAATCGTCTGCGCAACACAGTTGTCGCCCAGCGTGCGAAACAGATAGTAGCGCATGACCTGTCCGCCAGGCACGAACGCCTCAAGCGCACCGTGTCCATAGGCCCAGTCCGAGACCGTTCCGGCTACCATGCCATTGGCGATGAACACTGGGCTGCTTCCTGTGAACAAATTGGTGAAATTGCCGTCTGGCAGGCGCTTCGTATAAACGTACTCATTGGCTCTATCCTTCGCGCTTACCCAGAAGAAGTGGAGACTTCCGCTTTGATCGGTTGCAATAGCGACGGTGCCACGCGACTGGATGTTGCTGATCCGCGAACGCGCCCAGCTGTTTGAGCCTTTCCGCTCCGAGAAGAAAATATTCCCTTGATCGGCGCCGCCGGTTTCCAGTTTGCGATCAAGGCGACGATACGCCACAAAGATCGCCCCTTTCGGGTCGATCGCCATCGTCGTATCGAAATAGCGATCCAGGCTGTTCTGTGCTGCAACGGTCTCACGCGTCGCCAGCGCCGCTGCGCCTGTTCTTGTCGCATCCCAAATGCGTGCGTAGACCGTTGCGCTCGTCACATAGGCGATGCCCAGGGCGCCATTCGGTCCAACCGCGATCGCCGCCTGACCATAGGCCTTCTCTCTGTTGTCGCCATCGAGGTATTGACGCCCGATGCACCCCTCGCCCTGGGCATTGCAGATGGTGAAGTAGAACGCCTCGGGATCGCGCCAGGTGACGACCACCTCACCAAGCTGGCCGTCCGAGAACGACCGGATGCCGACCTTCGGCGTCACCGGAAATCCACCGCCCTGATGTACAATCCGGGGGCTCCCCCATGTCTGTCCGCCATTGTCGCTCCGTCGGAAGTAGATGCGGTCAGTATCCTGATCGAGCCAGACGGCGACGACCACATTCTGATTATGCCACGCGGTTGCGACATCAGCGCCGGTGTAATCGGTCTGCCCGCCGGCATCGCCAAGGTCTACCGGATCTGGAAAGGTTAACGAAGAGTCCTGCTTGCGCCAGTAGAACGTATCGTTGCGCCGATTGTCGCCGTTCACTGCAATTGCGTGAACGGTGTTCGTGTTCCACGACGCAGCCAGTTCACCATATTTCGTGTTGCGGCTGCGTGGCAGATCGGACGTTCCCACCAGTTCCGGATCAACCGACGTAATGACCGGCTGAGCGCGCGCCAGTGGTGAGGGAAGCGCGACATTCGCCGATACCAGCAGCATGAATATCAGCACGAAATTGAAGATTCGCAGCATTCCAAAACCTCCCTCATGCGCTTACGGCGTGGTAATGCGCACATCATCGAAGAGCATGCCACCGAGCGCGTACGTAAAGAGCCCCGCCTGACCACTGGCAAGGGTCGAGTCGGTGGCTTCGAGCACGGTCGCGCCATCGATCGTCGCGCTGATTCTGCTCCCGTTGACGGTCATGCTGATACGATACCAGCGCATACGATCATATCCAGCTATGTCGCGCGATGCCAGTACAGTCGCTTCCCCGTCGACCACCCGTTCCAGGATGACTCTAGGAGCGATGGGATAGTCATTCGCAATGATCATAAACCGGTAGAAACTCGACCCCTGCCGCCGCGCAACCAGACCAGCGGCAGCATTGAACTGATCGTAGAACCAGGCACTGATCGTATAATCAGTCCAATCATCTTCCCCAGTGACAGCCAGCGTTTCGTTGGGGCGTGGATCGCCGGTTGGACCGGCCGTG
The DNA here is from genome assembly GCA_041641515.1 of Roseiflexus sp. Lineage (GTDB taxonomy): Bacteria > Chloroflexota > Chloroflexia > Chloroflexales > Roseiflexaceae > Roseiflexus. The sequence goes on along the minus strand of JBEPYG010000005.1, from coordinate 28,867 downwards.
CCATTTTGAGTAAGCCGACCATCGCGCACAACCCAGGCAGCGCGATCTTCGGGCAACACGAAGGCGACATCGACGATCTCCCACGCTGGGTTCAGTTGATTTCCGCCGCCAATGTCAAACGAGTCGGCAAAGAGGATGGTGTTGCCTTCCTGTGTTCCCGCCAGACCAGCGGGCGGGGAGGGCAACGGTGCAACAGTTGGTGTTGGCGGTGGAGGCGGTTGATAGAAGATGGGCGCCTGCTCTTCCGCGATGCTGCGTTGCTGTGGCGCGCTCAGAACCAGAAGGGCAATCAGAGCGGCGGATAGAACACCTGCCAGTATCAGCGATAGGCGTTGCGATTTCATACCGTATGGCGAAGCAGTATCCCTGGCAAAGCATGCCCGAAACGCTTCGCACTCCTCCTTTCGTATCGTGCTGGTTCGTCACTGAAGCCAGATGAAATCAGCTCAGACGCTCGCCTGAAGAGCGCCCTATAATAGAGTTTAGAGATATACCGATGAACAAGAGGGAAAGAATACGGGTAACCGGCGATAGGCGGCATGGGGAAACCTTTGTGAGCAAACCCGACAGGCAACGCATGATCTGGAAACGTAACGTTCCGCGAGTCGGGTCAATTCAGCTTCAGACGTCGCTCACCGGCGACGGTCTCCTCAACACTTTCCTTAACTTTACTCACTTCGGCGTCTATTCTACCGTATTCCTCTTCCTCTGGCAAATCAAGGATCTCTGGATAGTGTTCACATAAATACGCACTCACTGACGGGTATCACAAGAACACCGGCGAGAACACGGCGCATCCGGCGCCCTGTTCCTCAAGGCTGTATCGTCTGAGCAGAAGTGAGCAGACGCGCGTCGAAGACCGCAATGCTCACGGTGCGATCCGGAACGCGCGGATCGCGCTCGGCGGGTGCTTGCAGTCTCAGGCGATGTTCGCCTGGCGGCGCCATCAGGCGTACAGCCACGCCAGATGCCTTTGGCTGGATTGTAAGAGCGCCGAGCAGCTGCCGATCGAGCGTCAAAAGCGCCTGGCGCGGCGTCTGATATGCCTGCATGTAGAGCAACAGATGAACCGGTATATCGAACTGGCTGGTATTGACGAGCAGGATCTCTCCTTCTTCGCCCATCCAGCGCCAGCGTCGATCGCCATCGTACTCTTCAGGATGCCAGCCGCCGACGAAGGCGGCATAGACGAACGGCGCAGCGTTGGACGGCGGCACAAGATAGGCGCTCACATCCTGATCAACATACACGGGCGGGAGATCTCCCACCACCTGGTGCAACGCTTCTCTTGCTTCAGAATGGCGTTCGACCGGAATCTGCCGCCAGTGAACGATAATGTGACGAATGCCGTAGGCGCTCAGCTCCATCAAACGATCATTCGCGGGAACAACGAATAGATGCGTCGTATCTGGACGCATGCGCCAGAGCTGGCGCACTCCGGGCGCGTACTCCGCAAACGGGTAGAGGGGGATGCGCGAAACAAATCCGCCAACCAGCGGTTGCCCATGCACGATCTGCCCTTTGAGCGGTGTACTCGACTCAAACGGCGGCGGCAACTCGATCACGGCGCCAGGTTCAGCGGCAATACGCGCGTAGTACGGATGTGCACTGAACGAATAGGTCGTCCAGTGCGGCGGAGCGAACTCAACCGCGATCAGCAATGCTGCGACGCTCGCCAGTACACGACCCGATCGCAACGAAAGACGCTCCACCAGCGCGCGCAACCCAAGCGCCGCAAGTGGCGCCAGCATCAGTGTCGCAATGACCACAAAGTGACTGGGACGTCGTGCAAGTTCCATGCCTGGCAGCGCCAGCAGAATCTGATACGGCAACGGAATAGCTGTTCGCGTTGTGCCAATTTGCATGATAGGACCGAGCGATAGCACAATCGCCACCAGCCCGATGACCCACCAGCGCCAAGCCTGGCGATGCACGAGCGCCAGCGCGATGACCGCCAGTACCGATGCCGTATATCCTGGAGCGATATTCCAGGCGCCGATGTAGGGATGCCAGGTGCGTACCAGCGCCTCGACTGCGCTTCCCCACAACGGATGCAGACCATTGGGCAGGAATAGATCGTACAGATTGGCGGAGCGTATCAGAATCCTGTCGAGTGGATTGGCGGGATTGAACCACGGTTCGCTGATCACCAGCATCGCACTTGCCGCCTGGGGCGCTGCGATCAGCAACGGCATCAGCAGTGCTACGCCGCTGCCGGCGGCTATCACAAGCTGGCGCAGCATTAGTCCGCGCTGCTCACGTGCCGCAACTGACAGCCAGATCGCTGCGAACAAGAAGCTGTAGACCCCGAAAAAGAACAGGTAGTACCAGCTTGTGTATCCGATGAGCGCCAGAAAGACACCGGCAATCAGTGCGTCGCGCCGCCGCAGATCCTCGACTGCACGCAACAGGAACCATGCGTAGAACGCTACCCACTGGAGCGTGATCATCTCGAGCTGACCATCCCAGATTTTGGTTAGATGAAATGGCGAGAAGGCAAAGATGGCGCCGCCGATGAACGCCGCCAGGCGATCCCCGCTCACCCGTAACGCCAGCCCGTACCCGCCGATACCCGACAGACACAGGGCAACCAGAACGGCAGCGTTGTATGCTGCAATCGGACCGAACAGCGCAGTCACCGGTAAAAACAGGATGCCATTGCTGATATTCAGCGTCTGCAGGGTAAGATCGACGCCTTGCGGGTAGAACAGCAGTGGCGTGAAAAACGGATTGGTCGGCGTGGTCAGTGCGCGATGCACCCACCAGAGATTCCAGACATTCTGCCATCCATCGATCTCGGCGATTGGACCACCAGGGATGGCAGTGGTAAAAACCGGCAGTACCGGCGCCATGACGATTAGACTGAGCGCAACGTAGCCGATGGCAGGCAGGGTATAGGAGCTGGTTCTGACTCTCTGCCACATCTCGGTTTGCTTATTCGCCTCGCGGTTGCTGGCGCACTCCCGGGCGCTGCGCAACGACCAGCAGCATCGAGCGTGCTGGCGCAATGACACGCGTTGCGCCCCACAGCAGCGCTTTGACCAGCCAGCGATGCGGGTATCGGAACAACCGCTTCCATTCCAGCCCGACTCGCTCCCAGGGATCGCCGTAGATGCGCCGCTGAACGACAAACCCTGCCTGATCCAGCATCCAGCAGAGCTGGCGCATACTGTAGAGTCGGCTGTGGGTGTAATAGCGCGCCTCCGCCTTCAGGCTCGCCCAACGCTGAAACTCATCGTCATGCTCAAACGGACGCATGAGCACAATATCTGCCAGCACGCGCAACCGGCTCTTCAAATAGAACTGGTTCGGCGTCGAGATCAGAAAATACCCCCCAGGAACCAGCAATTCCCGCATCGCTGCTAGGGCGTCGAGCGGCGGATTGGAGAGATGCTCGATGACTTCCGAGAAGATGATCAGGTCGAACGACTCCGGCGGATACGGCGGCGGTTCGGTGTCGATATTCCAACGGCGCACGTCGACCCCTAGCCGATGCCACAGTTCCGCACGATGTTCTGGGAAGAGATCGGTGCCGCTGACACGATATCCGGCGCGTACCAGCGCCTGAGTGAACAGCCCTGGATTGACGCCGATTTCGAGAACGCGACAACCGGCGTCTGCCGGTATGGCCGACAACAGCATGGCAAACCGATCACGATGGAGACGGAAGTACTCTCGTTTGCCTTCCGGAGGAATGGCAGACTCAACGTCGGCAAGGACTCGGTTGATGTGGCGCCGCATGATCACGGCAGCGATTGTACCATACGTTGAGCATTTCGGCATTCCGGTTTCTACTACAACATCCCCCGCCCTTTCAGTCCCAGATGCTTCTCGATAATCGCCACACTGAGCCGATCGGCAGGTGCATCAAGGGTCAGCACCCCGTAGCACTGCATCGCTCTCGGCAACCTTGAATGAGCGATATTCGAGGCGGCGCGCATCATACCCCATCGCGCGCACCCATTTGTACAACGCCAGCGCTCCGTCTGGCGCGCTTGAGCAGGTGCGGGGAAGATTGGGGGCCTGTTGCGGCGTTCGCCTGGGACCGGCGACGACGAAGACGATGAGAACGCCAAAGAAGCCGACGATAATCAGCAGATCACGAACGCGCGTCATGGGCGCTGCGCTCTCGTCTCGCGGCGTAACGCCTCGATCTGCTGGCGATACGCCGCGAATGCCGACGCATCGACGGGCGTATGACCGTACCAGACCTGATCAAACGTTTCGATCACCGGCGTCAGGCGCGCCAGCAATGCAGGGTTGCGGTGCGTCCGCTCCAGATACTCGCGGTTGGTCAATGCACGGTCGTAGCGCAGCAGGTTCTGTTTATCGAGCTAGAGCAGCGCCAAGAGGTAAAGGCTGCGCACCGCAGCGCGATAGTCGCCATCGCGCGCCAGAGCGCTGGCCTGATCCAAGGCTTCGGACGCAGTCGGAACCGGATCGTCGTTATCTGCCGCAATCGACCGTATTGGTCGCATCCGGGGGCGTCATCTCGACCGGACGCAGGAACGTTTCGATCAACCACGCCAGCTACTCGAAGAAATCGATCAACCACTGCGGTGTCTCAGGCGCTGAACGGTCGAACGACGGCGCTGCCAGCAGCCGCTCCAGCTGTGCGAGCGCATCGGCAGGCGCCGATGACGGCGGCAGCGCTGCAGCATCGATCAACACTCCAAGACGCGCCGCGATCAGCGGAAAATCGGGGGTCGGCGACGATAACGCATCCTGCAACCAGGCATAATCAACCGGAATGACCGTCCCATCGGGCAGGCGCACCGCGGGAACGGTCGTCAAACAGCTCGCCGCTTTTTCGAGACCGACGCGATCACGACGTTGCGCTGCAGTACATGCTTCGCGCAAGCACGACTCATTCGCCACCGTATCGGGTATAGCGCTCTGGGCAGCGGCGGAAGCGACCAACAGGCAGCACAATGCCGCGCACACCGCACAAGAGGAACATAGACACACGCTTTGTCGACGCGTGTATAATATCAGTGCACACAGTTCTCCGTCTCAGCGTCTGTGCTATTATGGCAGCAGCCAGAAACGATGGGCAAAGGTTGTGAGATATTTACGCGCGGTTTGGAACCCCATAACCGCAGCAAGATTAAAACGTGTATACAATGGCGGTGTATCGCGCACCACACAAGCAGGGCATAATCAGCTCGATTTGTGGGCAGTGGCGTCGCCGTGCACCGCAGCGGCGCGTACCGTATGTCTCAGTATCATTATCACAGGCGTATGCTTCCGACCAGCAATCACCCTGTCAGACCTGGTCGTGCAAGCGCCAACCGAAGCGCCATACATGTGGATGCATTCTGAGCGATATCTCCGCGCAGATGCACGCGTGCAGCGGAATGACTCGCGCACTATGTGAGCACGACGCTCAGAAGGCTCTGGCATCGCTCAGTTTAGTGAGGAGACAGGAACTATGCGGATCGGAATTCTGACTGGCGGCGGTGATGTTCCCGGCTTGAACCCCTGTATCAAGGCGGTTGTCAATCGCGCCAGCGACGCCGGGATCGAGGTGATCGGCATTCGGCGCGGCTGGGCCGGCTTGCTCTACTACAACCTCGATGACCCGGAAAGCGCATCAGAATGGGTACAACCTCTCACAAAAGCGGACGTTCGCACGATCGACCGGTATGGAGGAACGCACCTGCACACATCGCGCACGAACCCGCAGAAGGTGCGTGAAAAGGATATGCCCGAGTTTCTCAAGGGCAAATTCGAATTCACCGGCGAAAAGAAGACCGCCGACTGCACACCGCACGTGTTGCGCGTGCTCGAGCACCTCGGCATCGACACCCTGGTGCCGATTGGCGGCGATGACACCCTCTCGTATGCCGTGCGCATGCACCGCGAGGGGGTACGGGTCGTCGCCATTCCGAAGACGATGGACAACGACGTGTTCGGCACAGATTACTGCATCGGGTTTTCAACGGCAGTCACGCGCAGCGTCGATTTTCTCAACGCGCTCCGCACGCCGACCGGTTCCCACGAGCGTATCGCAGTCATCGAACTGTTTGGACGCAACTCGGGTGAAACGGCACTGATCTCGGCATACCTGGCCGATGTTGATCGCGCCGTTATCTCCGAAGTGCCGTTCGATGTCGAAAAATTGGCGCGCTTCCTGGTCGAAGATCGCCTGCGCAATCCGAGCAACTATTCGATCTGCGTCATCTCAGAAGGCGCATCGATGATCGGTGGGCAGGTCATCGAGTATGGGCAGGAAGACGCTTACGGGCACCGGAAACTCGGCGGCATCGGCATGATCACTGGTGAAGCGATCAAGAAAATCACCGGTATCGATATCGTTCATCAGCAACTATCGTACCTGATGCGCGCCGGCGCGCCCGACTCGCTCGACCGGATGGTAGCTATCTGCTATGGCAACCTGGCTGTCGATCAGTTGCTCCAGGGGCACAGCGGTCGCATGGTGGCGCTCCAGAACGGCCAGTACACCACCGTTCCGGTCGATACCTGCGTCCAGGGGGTCAAGCGGGTCGATGTGGAAGAACTGTATGATGTCGAGAACTACCGGCCGCGGGTCAAGCACCCGCTCGGCAAGCCGATGTTCCTGTACTGAAGGAGGTTGATATGGCCACGGTCACGATGACGCGCGGCAAATTCAATGGCATTAATGCATGTGCCAATGAACGCGGCGTGATTGCAGCAGCGGCGATGGATCAGCGCGGTTCGCTCAAGAAAGCGATCGCTAAAGCGCGCGGCGACGGCGGAACGGCGACCAGCGAGGACCTGACCCTGTTCAAAACGGCAGTCACCAAGGTGCTGACCAGGCACGCTTCGGCGATCCTGATGGATCCGGAGTATGGTCTGCCTGCGCTACAGCATAAAGCGCCCAACGCTGGCGTGCTGATGTCGTATGAGAAAACCGGATACGATGCAACGATCAAGGGGCGACTGCCCGACCTGCTCGACACCTGGAGCGTGCATAGCCTGATCCAGGCCGGCGCTGACGCCATCAAAATCCTGATCTACTACAATCCCTTCGATGATGCCGATATTCTGGCGCGCAAACATGCGTTCCTCGAGCGGGTCGGCGCTGAGTGCAAAGGTCTCGATGTGCCCTTCTTCCTCGAACCGCTGGCGTATGACGACAACATCGGCGACGAAAAGAGTTTTGAGTTTGCCAAGGTGAAGCCCAAGTACGTCGCAGCGTATATGGAGGAACTCTCCAAGCCACAGTATGGCGTCGATGTGCTGAAGGTCGAAGTGCCGGTCAACATGAAGTTCGTGTCGGGCACAAAGGCATTTGGCGGTCAGGAAGCATATACCCGCCAAGAAGCGCTGAAGTTGTTCCGCGAAGCATCGGACGCAGCCACCAAGCCGTTCATCTACCTGAGCGCAGGGGTGACCGATGAGGTGTTCCGCGAGTCGCTCGAGATGGCTGCCGAGGCTGGTTCACGCTTCGCCGGCGTGCTGTGTGGACGCGCCACCTGGCAGGACGGCATTCCGGTCTACGCGCGCGAAGGGTATGATGCGCTCGAGGCATGGCTCAACGACCGCGGCGTGCAGAATATCACGGCGTTGAACGAAGTGCTCGACAAGGGCGCCAAACCATGGTGGGACATGTACGGCGGCAAGGACGCCATCAACATCGTCGATTTGCCGGTCTAAATCCCATGTCCTCCAATTGGGAAGAGGAGGGACGGGACGTTTCTCGTCCCTCGTTATCGTGCAATGGCTCCAGCACGGTTTCAACATACACGCGCTGTCGCGTCTGATGTGCGGCGGCGCGTTACGATTCTGGACGCAAAAATTGGATCTCGGATGCCGTTCTTGTGTGCCAGTCCGATCATTCATCAGACCGGCACACAGGGCGGATGAACGAACGACGCTGGTTCCAGGAGAAGAGAGGAACAAGGGGTTATGACGATCAATACCGCCTCACGACTGCGCATCGCCATTTGCACTGGCGGCGGTGATGCGCCCGGGCTGAACGCTGTCATTCGCGCGGTGGTGCTGGGCGCGCTCCACCGCGGTTGGGAATGCTACGGCATTCGTGATGGCTTCAACGGCATTCTTTCGCCAAAGAGCTACCCACGCGGAGGCGTAATCCTGCTCACCCGCGACCTTGTGCGCGGTATTACACCGCTTGGTGGCACAATTATCGGTACAACGAACCGTGGCAATCCCCTGCGTTACCCGACACCCCTGGCTGACGGTACTGTCATTGAGCGGGATCGCACCGACGAAATTGTAAATGGGCTTGCGGTGTATGGCATCGATGCCCTGATTTCGGTCGGCGGCGATGGCTCGATGGAAATTGCAGCGGCGCTGGCGCGCAAAGGGGTGCGCGTGATCGGCGTTCCCAAGACGATCGACAACGATCTCGACGGCACGGTGGCAACGTTCGGCTTCGATACTGCTGTTGCCTTTGCGACCGAAGCTATCGATCGGCTCCATACAACTGCCGAAGCGCACCAGCGGGTGATGGTTGTCGAGGTGATGGGGCGCTATGCGGGCTGGATTGCACTCAACTCCGGGGTCTCCGGCACAGCGAACGTCATTCTCATTCCCGAAATCCCTTACGACATCCACAAAGTCGCCGCCAAGATCAAGAGCCGTGAAGCTGAGGGACGTCCCTACTCGATTGTCGTCGTTGCCGAAGGCGCGCACCCGATCGAGGGAAGCGTCTCGCTGATCGCGCCAAAGGAGGCGGGACGCGCCGAGCGACTGGGAGGCATTGGCGAACGTGTAGCACGTGAAATCGAGGCGCTGACCGGCAAGGAGACGCGCGTGGTGGTGCTGGGGCATTTGTTGCGCGGCGGTACGCCAACCACCTTCGACCGATTGCTGGCGCTCCGTTTCGGCGCTGCCGCAGTGCGTGCGCTGGAAGAAGGACAGTCCGGCGTGATGGTGGCGCTCGACCCGCCAACGGTACGGTATGTGCCGCTGGAGGAGGCGACCAGCCGTATGAAGACCGTCCCGCTCGACTCAGATACCATGCTGACTGCGCGCGACCTGGGCATCGTGTTCGGCGATTGAGTTCCTGATCAACAACAGCAAAGCGACCGTCCGCCGACTACACCGGTCCGCCCCCCGGACGGACGAAGGTATCGTTGACTTCCGCCGCTACTGCCGACGCAGGTTTGGCAGTCAGCAGGCGGTCGAACAACGGCATCTTCCGGGTTCGCACCACATGCTCGGCATACAGGTACATTGCCGCCGACCATCCCTGCTTTACGTATCCCATCGGATGACCACTCTCACCGTGCATCCACTCATTGAACTCCCATTCATCGTGCAACCCCTGCTGAACACCTTCCGCCAGCGCCAGCAAGTGCCGTTCCGCCTGTGTGTACCAGCGATGGCGCACCAGCGCCGCGACATGAAAGCCGCCGATCATGGGCCAGATGCCGCCATTGTGATACTGGTGCGGCAGATTGAGCGTCCGACTCCGGTAGTACTCGCGCCAGTTCGCTTCACCGGGGTAAATTGGCGGATGAATAGCTTTGGTCGGGTATGGTTCCGCCATGCCCACCTGATACATAAAGCGGAGAATGTGTTCGGTGCGATGCCCATCGGCGATGCCGGTCAGAATGGCGAGCAGATTGGCCAGGCTGTCGCACCAGTCTCCAAATTCACGAAATGCGACCCATGGCAGGTAGAAGGGGCGACTTGAGATCATCCCGATGTTATGGTACAGCATGAACCATTCCAGCCGCATCGCTTTCAGTCGCTCCAGGTGCTCGGCAAAGTGCTCCGCCACCCAGCAGCGGTCAATCCAGAAGAGCAGATTGATGCGCTCGTGGATCCCGGCAGCATCGATCGCCAGATGGTGCACGGGGGTCTCCGGTTCGATCAGCGCACGCAGTTGCTCGTGAGCTAGCGCAGCTGCATAGTACAGCACGTTGTCGTACAGGGTGTTATATCGCACAGCCAGCAGATCCATCCAGTTCCCCGCCTCTGGAATTTCTATCAGGCCGCACTCGTTCATATCCTGGTATTCGAGCCAGGTCATCGCTTTGTTGATCGCCGACCAGTGCGCACGCACGAATGCTGCGTCGCCGGTGGCGCAGTAGTGCAGGTAATGCCCCAAAATAAACCAGAGGTTCGAGTCGGCGGCGCCGGCGTTTTCGGTGCTGATGTAGCCGGTGTCAGGGTTGATGTTGAGCGGAATCAAACCACGCTGCGATTGTGCAGCGCCAAGCGTCTCGAGCGCTGCCCGGCTGCAGGCAATGAGAGCAGGATCGCCGCTGGCAACCGCGCCCAGCATCATAATGCCATTATCACGAGCCCATATTTGTGGATAACCCGCCATCAAAGCCGAGGCGCGAAATCCGGCTGGCGTTCGACATTGATGGAGCACATCCAGAGCGCGTTCACGCGCTGCATCGATCAGGGCGTGACTCATACAATCCTTCCTGCACTGCGTCTCTTAAGCCTGAACTCAACTGTCGACTCAATCATCGTGTTCTCTTTGCTCCCCTCAATTGTATGCGGTACAATCAGGTAGTATGGAATACCTGATACGCATGCATGCAAACCTGCTTTTTACGATTCTACTTGTTTTTGGCATCCTGACAATCTGGGCATTGACGCTGGGATTGCTCCGTCGTCCGGTTGGTCAGTGGCTCTTCAGCGGTATGGCCATCGGATTCATGTTAATCCTGGCAGAGTCTGTGATCGGTGTGATCTTGCTGATCCAGGGATTACGACCAATCCGCACCGAAATGCACATCCTCTATGCGCTCATTGCCCTGTTGACCATCCCGATCGCCCATTCGTCAGCACGCAACCGCGAGCCGCGCTCGCAGGGGTTGATCTATGCGTTCGCCTGTATGTTCGTATGCGTGATCGTATCACGTGCTGTCGAAATGGCGCGAATGTTCTGATTGTACTGTCTTCGAGCATCGGAGGGAGCAACGCCGACATACGATATGGGCACAACGCCACATCCTGTCCATCTGTCGCCACCAGCTGGTCGGGCGCTGCTGACGTGGAACGGCAAGCAACCGCCACCACCGCTCGTCGTCCCCCCCGCCATCGAGATCGAACGCTGCGGCGCCGGTGATCAGATCCTGCTCCATGGCGAGAACCTCGCCGCACTGGCATGGTTGCTCGCCAATGGATACCGGCGGCAGATCAACCTGATCTACATCGATCCACCGTTCGGTGCAGGAATCGATCGCGCGCGACGCATCCGCCTGCGTGGTCCTGTCCCGACGCGCCTCATACCGGTCGCCGATGTCGCATACCGCGATACCTGGGATGATGACGCCTATCTCCAGTTCATGTACGAGCGGCTGATTGCGCTGCGCGAGCTGCTCGCCGAGGACGGCTGCATCTACCTGCACTGCGATTTTCGCAAGGCGCACCACCTCCGGTGCCTGATGGACGAAGTCTTTGGCGCGGAACGGATGCTCAACGAAATCGTCTGGTTCTACCCGCGCGGCGGCGATGGCGAACGGCAGTTCAATCGCAAACACGATACGATCCTGCTCTATACCCGAGGCGACCATTGGACGTTCAACTACGACGCGGTGCTCATCCCCTACACCCGCCGCCAGCTTGCCCGCTTCCGCCACGAAGACGAACGCGGACGCTACTACTGGAATGTCAATCCGCGCGGTGAGCGCGTCAAGACCTATCTGCGCAAATCGGGCATCGGCGCCTACGATGTCTGGACGATCCCGATCGACGCTGCGCTCACGTGCGGCCTTGGCTACCCGACTGCGAAACCGCTGGCGCTGCTCGATCGTATCATTCGCGCCTCGTCCCGACCAGGCGACTTGGTGCTCGACTGTTTCGCCGGATCGGGAACGACGGCGGTAGCGGCACAACGCCTGGAACGACGCTGGATCGCCTGCGACGTGAACCCAGGCGCTATCCAGGTGGCCTCCCGTCGGCTCCGTCACGCCATCCTCGACCACACGCCACCGTCCTCTGGATTCTCGGTCTGGCGAATCGGCGATGTGGCGCCTGCACCGCAGGGCGATATACACGTTCAGGTGACGCATCACAATGATCAGGTGACGATTGCCATCGAAGCGTACACCAGCCCCCTTCTGGCAGACGTCTCCCGGACCCTGCCCGACTGGCGGAGCATCATTGATGAGATTCTGATCGATCCGGGGTACGATGGCACGGTCTTTCGTCCTGCCATTGTGGACGCACCGCTGCGCCGCAGCATGCTGGTGCGCGGTGCATATACCATCACGCGAGCAGATGCCGGCGACGCACTGGCGCTCAGAGTCGTCGATGTGGCAGGCGGTGAAGCGTTCGCGGTTGTGTCGATCTGATACATACCCTGGGAAAATGTCTCTTGACTCGCCCTCCATGACAGTGTATACTTCCTCAAGCCGGCATGTCCGGTTGTTTGGTCGTGCTCTCTCGCCAGAGACGATGCCTGGAACAGCCAACGTTGCTGACCAGCGTTCAGGTTCAGCAGTAAACGTGAACGACAACGCAGCAACAGGCGCTACGCGCCAGTAATGTGCGTAGATACGCTGTCGGGAAACGGCGAAATTGTTTCCTCCCCAGGCTCATTCGAGAGAGCGTTCTGATGAAGGGATATGGACGCTAACTCTGGTCATAGTCGTGCGCGGCAGCACCACGATGACTGCGCGCCGGTCACCTCACACGCTGCGGGGCAATGCAGCGCAGGCGGTCGCTTCTAGCGACTTAAGCCCTCCTGTGATCACACGCCCCGCAGCACGAGGCTGCGGGGTCCTTTTTGAGCACATCACCTCACGCTCTAGGTCCTCCTGACATCGGCGGCGTATCGAGTGCCTCAACGGGCACGCCGTTGAATGCCGCGCATTTGGTTGACAATTCGCCTGCAATGCTGTCAACGGAGGACTGCCATGACTGCGCTTACTCTGCGCGCCATTCCTGCAGCTCGGCGCGCATCCGCGCTCTATTGCGCAACCAGTGGCAGCGGGTTCCCGCTGTTGTTCGTTCACGGCTTTGGCGCCAGTGGTGATGTATTTCAACCACTCGCCAGCAAACTAGCCAGCCGATATCAGACAATCGTGCCGGACCTGCGCGGGCATGGTCGGAGCCGTCGGTTGCCGCTCGCCGACAGCCTCGAGCGCATGGCGGACGATATTGGCGACCTGCTCGACTTGCTCGGCATTGGTCGCGTCTTCGCGATCGGTCACGCTGGCGGAGCAGCTATCGCAGCACATCTCGCCGCCGATCAACCGACGCGGGTGTGTGGACTCGTGCTCATTTCGCCGCCGGAGATCGCACCGCCAGGGCGTCGAACACTTGGCGTGCGCCTGCGCGATGGTTTGAGCGCCGCATTCAATCGCACCGACAACGCTGGAGACCACGACGCTCAGGCATGCCAGCGCCTGCTCCAGAAAGCTGATTATTATGCACGATTGCGCTCTATCCCTGCGCCCACATTGGTCGTCGCCGGGGATCACGATCCGAATCCAACCCTGCGTCAGGCGCGTGAGATTGCGCATGCCATCGGCAGCGGGCAGCCGGTGATCGTGAGAGGAGGCGGCGCCAGCTTGTTGCAGAACCACGCCGACGCACTGATCGATGCGCTGACGCCCTGGATCGAGCAGCAGGAGCGCATCGCATGACCGCCCCGCTCGACCTGGACCTGCTCGAACAGCAGGTGCGCGCCGCCCTCGAAACTGAAGACATCACAACCCTCCGCGATCTGGTGGCGCGCATCTATCCCCCTGATCTGGCGGATATTATCGAACGCCTCGACGATGAGGACCAACAGCGCGTCTTCAGCCTGCTCGAACTGCCGCAAGCTGCCGATGTACTCGATGAAGCTAGCATCGACACTGCCCGCGACCTGATCGGTCAGATGCCGGCTGAACAAGCTGCCGATATTCTCGAAGAACTCGATAGCGACGACGCCGCCGCCATTCTCACCGAAGACGTGCCCGAACGGCAGCACGAACTGCTCGCGGCGATGGCGCCGGAAGAAGCTGCCGATGTTCGTGAACTGCTGCGCTACCCACCCCAGAGCGCCGGTCGCCTGCTCAACGATCAGTTCGTCGCGCTGCGCGAGCGCGATACGGTCGCCGATGCAATGGAGCGCCTGCGCAGCATCGTCCACGATGCCGCCGTCATTGTGTATCTGTATGTGCTGGACGAACGCGATCGCCTTATCGGCACGGTCAGCCTGCGACGGTTGCTGGTTGAGTCTCCTCACCGACTGATTACTGAACTGATGCGTCCCTCCCCCATTGCAGTTCATCCCGAAACTGACCAGGAGGAAGTCGCGCGAATGGTTGCGCGTTACGATCTCGCGGCGCTTCCCGTCGTCGATGACGAGGGACGGATGCTTGGCGTCGTTACGGTCGACGATGTGATGGACGTTCTGGTGGAAGAAGGCGTTGAAGATGTGCTCAAGTTCGGCGCCGTGGCACAGGGCCAGGCGGACGAGACGTATTTTACGACATCGGTCATCACCTCGGTGCGACGACGGATCGTGTGGCTCCTGTTCCTCTTCATCGCCGGATCGGTTACGGCAAACGTGTTGCGCCTGTTCGAGGCCGAACTGGAACAGGTCGTGGCGCTTTCGTTTTTCATTCCGCTGTTGATCGGCACCGGCGGCAATACCGGAGCACAAACCGTTTCGACGCTCATTCGCGCGATGGCGCTCAACGAGGTTCGTCTGCGCGACGTGTGGCGTGTATTGGGGCGGGAACTGCTGGTTGGCATCATTCTTGGATTTCTGCTGGCGATTATTGCATTCGGGCGCGCTTTTCTCGAAGTGCCGGCGACCTCGCTGGCAGCTACAGTGGCGCTGTCGGTGATGGCGATCTGTATCTGGGCGAACATCGTCGGCGCAATGGTGCCGATGGCAGCACGTCGGGTTGGCATTGATCCTGCGCTTGTTTCTGCACCACTGATCACGACTCTGGTTGATGCCAGTGGACTGGCGATCTATCTTTTGATCGCGAAGTTGCTGCTTGGGCTATAAGGATTTGTTTGATTTTTTGATTATCAGTTCTCGGTCTTTATCCGGCGTTTCTTTCTTATTTCCTGGTTTTTGATTTTTTATCATCAGTTGTCAGTTCTATATTGAGTCCTGCGATAGCGCTGGGAATGCGGGCGCATTCATTACGGGCGGACGCATATAGGGGCGCCCCAGGTAGGCGCCCCTTTCACTGTGAGTGTGTATTTGTAAGGGCAACCCTCGTGGGCGCCCTCTCTATGATGGTGGGCCGGGTGGGGATCGAACCCACGACCATCGGTTTAAAAGACCGCTGCTCTACCTCTGAGCTACCAGCCCACACGTGGGAACATCGCGTTCCTTTTGTATTATAGCATGTTTTCTGGCAGATGCAGACGCGCTATGCGCAGCTCTGCCCGTTTATAGAATATATCCACGTTTGCGAGCAACTTCTTCTTTGTGTTTGCGGAAGAGCACGTCGCGCTCAGTGCCTTTGATGTCGCGCGAGTAGGTGCTCAAAATGCGTTCGACCTCGGCGTCGATCTCTTCTTCGATCTTCAGATCGGCAACAATGAAATCGTAGATCGCCTTGACCCGCGCGGCGCGTCCCATGCCTGGCGCTACGCCACGCGGGTCTTTGTAGGTCACCAGACCGCGCTGCGCCAGTTCGTCGTGCACGCGCTCGGCGATCCGGCGGATTTTGTCTTCACTCAGGCGCATATCGGACTCCTCACAGTTTGATACGACCCAGTTCCGCTTCTAGCCGACGCACCAGTGTGCGCAGCGCCTTGATCCGGGCGAATCGTTTGTCCTCGGCTTCGATGATCGTCCACGGCGCGGCAGGCGTCGAGGTGCGCAGCAGCATTTCGTCGGCTGCAGTTTCGTAGAGCGACCATTTCTCGCGGTTGCGCCAGTCTTCTTCGGTCAGTTTCCACGCTTTGTACGGTATCGACTGGCGCTCTTGGAAGCGTCGCAACTGCTCTTCAGGGCTGAGATGCAGCCAGAACTTGACGACTATTGTACCAAACTCGACCAGCTGCCGCTCGAATTCGTTAATTTCAGCATAGGCGCGTTGCCATTCGTCCGGACGGGCGAATCCCTCGACGCGCTCGACCAGCACCCGGCCGTACCACGAGCGGTCGAAAACGGCAATCTGTCCGCGCGGCGGCAGCCGCCGCCAGAAGCGGTAAAGGTAGTGGTGCGCCTTGTCGTCGCCGGTCGGAGCTGCGATCGCATGCACGACATAACTGCGTGGATCGAGTTTTTCGGTGATGCGCTGGATTGTTCCTCCTTTTCCGGCAGCGTCCCATCCCTCGAAGACGACCACGACCGGGCGCTTTTGCAGGTAGACCTGAAAGCCAAGGAGACGAAGTTTGGCCTGCAGTCGATTGAGTTTGCGGTTGTACTTTCTGGGATCGAGACGCTGGCTCAGATCGACGCGCCGGAGAATGCTGATCCCGGCTGGCAGTGGCGATGCGCCTGCCGATACCCCATCGGCAGCGTCATTGCTGGCAGGTGAGAGCGGGCGTGCGCCGCGCGTGCGCAATACATCGAGGCTGCGGCGGAAGGACGTGCCGCGTGAGTCGAGCAGTTCCTCACGTACGTCGGCGTCCACGTCTATGACTGGTCGCCTGCCGATCCGCGCCTCGAGCGAGCTCAGGATCGCCTCGAATGCCGCCACGCGCGCATAGTGCGCGGAGGTCGCCGGAACGATGCTCCATGGCGCATATGGAGTATCGGTGCGTGCAATCATGTCTTCGACTGCATCACGCACTCGTTCGTAATGGCGATGCTGCCACAGGTCTTCCTCGGTCACCTGCCAGGCAGTCGTTTTGTCACTGAGCAGTTTCTTGAACCGTCGTCCCTGTTCACGCTGTGAGATGTGGAGCCAGAACTTCACAATCACGGCGCCATCATCCGCCAGTTGACGCTCGAATGCGACAATATCTTCGCACCGCGCGCGCCAGTCGGCAACGCTCAATTCGCCACGCACCCGCTCGCCAAGGACATGCCGATACCACGACCGGTCGAAAATGGCAATCTGCCCGTAACTCGGCGTCTTCAGCCAGAACCGATAGAGCCATGGATATTGCATCTCATACGTGCGTGGCGGCGTGATCGAATAGACGCGCACACCGCGTGGGTCGAGCCGCCGGGTGATGACACTGATGGTGCGCACCTTGGCGGCGCCAGCCCATCCCTCGAAAGCAAACAGGGCCGGAATGCGCGCCTCGAACAGTGCCTGTTCCATGTCGTACAGGCGCATCTGGAGATCGAGAAGGCGCTGGCGATAGTCCTGTTTGCTGAGTGAAAGGGTGAGATCGACCTGTTCGAGCATTCCTACATTCCTCTTTTGCGCACGATTGCCTCGCGGTACAGCTCGACATACTCTTTTGCGCTACGCTCCCACGAGAAATCCTGCGCCATTGCAGTCTGGACCATCTGCTGCATGTGGTGCGGTCGGTCGAAGTAGGTGCTGATTGCCCAGCCAATCGTGTAGTAGACAGCGTGGACGCTCGGTTCGTAGAACTTGAAACCGGTACCGGTTCCGGTCTGTTCATCGTACTGTTGCACAGTATCTTCCAGCCCGCCGGTCGCGCGTACAATCGGCAGCGTGCCATAGCGCAACGAGTACATCTGGTTCAAACCGCACGGTTCATACCGCGACGGCATGGCAAAAAAGTCGCTGCCCGCCTCGATCCAGTGCGACAGTTGATTGTCGTACCCGATGAAACTGCCGATCCGTCCGGGGAAGCGCAGCGGCAGTAGCCCGTAGTACCCCTCCAGTCCCTTGTCGCCGGCGCCAAGGATGGCGAACTGCACCAGCGCGTTCTGCACCAGACTCTCGATTGCGCCTGCCAGCAGGTCGAGCCCTTTCTGGTGGGCCAGACGACTGACCACTCCCACAATTGGGATGTTCGGGTTAGGGTCGAGACCCATCCGTAACTGTAGTTCACGTTTGCAGATCGCCTTCCCCGCCAGGTTGCTGGCGCTGTAGCGCGCCGGAATGAGCGGGTCGGTCTCAGGGTTCCACTGGGTGTAATCGACGCCGTTCAGAATGCCACGGTAGGCGCTGCCGCGGTCGTTCAGATACATTGCCAGACCATGCCCGCCTTCGGGCGTGCGGGTTTCATTGGCATAGGTCGGGCTGACCGTGTTGAGCATATCGGAGTACTGGATGCCCCCTTTCAGGAAGTTGATCCGTCCGTGGTCCTCGAACTTGTCGGGCGTGAAGTTGCCCCATTGCAACCCAAGGTATGGATAATGCGAGGCGTCGTACACTCCCTGGTATGCGATATTGTGGATCGTCAACACACTCGCAGCGCCTCCCAGCACCGGATGGTCCCAGTGCCAGATTTTGAGGTACGCTGCCGCCAGCGCCGTCTGCCAGTCGTGGGCATGCACGATATCGGGGCGAAACCCCATATCGATGCAGAGTTGCAACCCGGCGCGGGTCAGAAACCCAAATCGGCGCGGATTGTCGAGATAATCGTTGTAATCGGCGTCGTGGTACAGTCCAGGGCGTGCGAAGTAACGGTCGAACTCGATAAAGAATATTGGCACACCATCGACGGTTGTGGTATGAACGGCGCACCATTCTTCGGTATCGCCCATCCAGACCCCCATCGGCGCCAGGAATGAGCGAATGTTGTAGCGTTCGCGGTTAATGAACCCGTACAGCGGCATGATGACAATCACGTCGTGCCCCAGTGCGCGCAACGCCTTCGGTAGTGAGCCAACTACATCCGCCAATCCCCCAGTCTTGGCAAATGGTACGCATTCCGATGCGATCATGGCAATCCGCAGCGCAGGTCCCTCCTGTGGCGTGGAGACGACCTGCGCAGCACGGGTGCGTTTGGGTCGTGGCATGAGTATCCTTCTCCCCTATCCTTCAATCAAAGCGATCTGACTACGGCGGAAGGCGATCACAGCTCGTCTGCCACCGTATGGATGCGCATTGTGCTCGAATACTGCTCCATCATACCCCTCACGATCGAGCCACCACTCGATGATTGCGTCTGTATTCATGTCGAGACCAAGATCAGCCGCTTCCTGCATGATGCGCTGCCTGAGACGCTTCCAGGACGCCGCATCACAGATCAGCGGACGAAACATCTGCACCCGGTAGAGCCGCTCAGTCATCCTGCCCAGCCGCAACCAAGCGCCAAGCAGTGAAACTTCGATCAGCGGAATCCCACGCCCAACCTGGGTGCGCTGCTGTGTACTGTTCGGCATATGGAACAGTCCGTGCACTTCCCCTTGGCGTGCCCACGTTTCCGCTTCACGGATATTCATTCGGTGCACGGTTTCGGGAAAATCAGACACACGCTTGATGCGCGGCGGCGCCATGATCTGTATCTGCGGCACGGGAATGCCGGAACGCAATGTGTCCCCCTCGATCCACCAAGCGTCAAGAACCTCCATCGGTGGGTTAGCGCCGATCCGGTACCGGAATCCGCGTCGGGTTCGCCCCTTATCGGCATGTGCAACCGCGCCGATCCGCACAACCAGACGTATCTGCTGCACTGCGCCTGGCGCTGCAAACCAGATACGATCAACCATGAAGCGCACCAGAGTGCGACCGGTTCCATCAGCGGACCGTTCCTGACTATATTTCTTCCAGCCATGCTCGATCAGACCGCTCCACCCACCAACAATTGCACGTAATGGTGCATAGATGGCCACAATATCTTCTGCAGTGGGGAGATCAGGCGCTAACCATAGCCCCGGTGGAACTGCCCCCGATGACGGCAATTTGACCGTGCCACCGATCACCGTCTGTTCGGTGCGCGCATTTGCCAGACGAACCGTAGGACCGGTCGCCGCAGAAGGTTGATCAACCATCTCTCCACCGGCAATCGGCTGCGCGACCGGTTGACCGCATTCGATGCAGAAGCGCGGATTGCCGGGTGGAAGGTCCGCGCCGCAAACCGTGCAAACATGTGGAACAGAACGCAACGTGTCAGTCATACAAAGGTATTATACGCCTTGCAGAGCGCTTTAGAGTCACCTCATAGGGCGATCAGACGGCAGCCGATTTCCGACACGAATGCGCGCAATAAAGAGTCGAGTGTAAAGAGAAGGCGATCAGGACCATGCTCGAACGTTCTTCCGGCAGACAACACCGAGGATTACCGCCAGGTCCTCTGAAGTGCATACGCGATGCCATGCTGCAGTGAACTATGCGTTTTCAGCGCACCCAGGTCCGCGCCGATATGCACCAGGGTTTGCGCGACTTCAGGGCTGATACCGGTCAGAATGACATCGGTTCCCAGCAGACGCGCTGACTGTGCGGCGCGTACCAGAGCAGCCGCGACCTGGGTATCGATCACCTTCACACCGGTGATATCCAGTAATGCCGTGTGTGCGTGATACTGCGTGATTCCGGTAAGCAACGTTTCCGTGATCTGGAGAGCGCGGGTGCTTTCAATCGTCCCAATGATTGGCATCACAACAACGCCGTCTGCCACCGGTATGAGCGGTGTAGACAATTCGCGAATAGCTGCCTGCTGCGCTGCAATCAGCACCTCCTGTTCCATACTCCGTCGCTTTGCCTCCGACGCTGCATACTGCTCGGTCACATCGTGGCAGAGCACAAGCACACCCCAGACATCACCCTGACCGTCGCTGAGTGGAAGTTTCGAGGTGAAAAAGATATGCTCCTCACCATCGAGTGTTGCAATATCCTGGGGAATGATCAATGGTTCACCACTCTCCATGACCTGGCGATCATCTGCCCAGAATCCGCGAATACCGCGCTCCGGATCACCTTTGACATTGTACTCCGGAAACCCTAGCTCGAGGTCGTCTTTGCCCAATATCTCGTCAGGCTGCATATTGAGC
Source organism: Roseiflexus sp. (assembly GCA_041641515.1). Taxonomy (GTDB): domain Bacteria; phylum Chloroflexota; class Chloroflexia; order Chloroflexales; family Roseiflexaceae; genus Roseiflexus. Next base: position 8,124 of record JBEPYG010000005.1, on the reverse strand, counting down.
GATGCTGCGTACGCTTTGTTGACAAAGCAGTATCGATGGTTGCGATCCTTTACGAACACCCAATCTGGAAGAGTATCGGCGAGTGCACGCAGGATACCGGCAGTACGCTCATTATCTTTCACTTTTGCGCGCAAACGTTCCAGTTCGGCGGCATCGCGCGACAACTGGATCTGCAGGTTGCTTATGTGTCGCTCGAGTTCCAGAATACGCACGTATGGATCGTTCCTGCCTGAGGGAGCTGAATATCTGGCATCGCTCTCGTTGATCGTCATCGATGGTGCTCCTTAGAGATTTGAAGAGTGCTTGATGTGTGCGATCGTCAGCACGTCACCACACCAGTATAGCAAGACCTTCCATGCACAACCATGACGGTATCAATACGAAAGCGTGTCAGTATTGTTACAGCGAAAGGCGCCATGTTCAGAAAGTAGCGGAGTACGGGAGTTTGGCGTACTCTATTTGATGGGGATATCACCCCACATCACATGGCGGGGCCTCGGTAACACGCCCTCTCCTGTTCAGTAGGCGCCCGGCGCCGCTGCTCCTTCCCCGATCACCGGCAGCCCTTTGCGCCGACAGAACTCATCGAGAATGGCAGCGGTTGCGCTTGCCCCAACCCGCGTGACCCCAACGCGCAGCGTATCGATGAGCGCGTCGAGGGTGCGCACGCCACCGGCCGCTTTCACCTGCACCCGTGGCGACACACTGCGCCGCATCAGGATGAGATCCGGGATGGTTGCACCGGATGGTGCAAAACCGGTCGATGTCTTGACGAAATCCGCTCCTGCCGCTTCGACCAGCCGCGAGGCGCGCTCCTTCTCGTCATCGTTCAGGTAGGCGTTTTCCAGAATGACTTTCACCAGCGCCCGTCCTTCGGTTGCAACAACGACGGCGCGAATGTCTTCGAGTACGTCGTCGTCGTGACCGGAGCGCAGCCAGCCAATATTGATTACCATGTCGAGTTCGACGGCGCCCTGCTCAATCGCCAGACGCGCCTCGAAGACCTTGGTGGCGGTCGCATGACTGCCATGCGGAAAACCAACGACCGTTCCGACGGCAACGTCGCTCCCCGCCAGCAGACGTGCCGCCAGCGGCACATCGCACGGCTTGACACAGACCGAAGCGGTATGGTAACGCCGCGCCAGATCACATCCGGCAGCTACTTCCTGGATTGTCATTTCGGGGCGCAACAGCGAATGATCGATCGTCTTCGCAACCTGTTCGTAGGTGAGGGTCTCGAGCGAGATTTCGGACATGGGAGTGTCTCCTTGCACTGAGTCGAACACAACGCGATTGTACCACTGCACACGTGTGCGTTCAACGTTCGTATGTTCAGATTGTGAGATTGTGGGATTACGAGATTGCCTGTGACCACGTTTCGGCGTTCCACGCGCCTGTACCATCGCCGCTGTCAACGAATGGAGAACGAATAAACGAATGCGGGTCGCACTCCACACGCCTGTGTCCCGACCCTGTGCGCCTACTCCTACGCCGGCACGTTCCTAGGCGCCCACGTTCGCACGTTCCACATTCTATGTTCCTCTCTGTTCTTGACAGGAATCATCAATCGCGGGAAAATCAGGCATCACCAATCGCTAACAGTGAGGTGCTCTATGACAGAGATCGCCGCCGCAGTTGTCGGTACCGGGTTCATCGGCGTGGTGCATGTCGAGGCGCTGCGCCGGCTTGGTATTCCGGTGCTTGGCGTCGTTGGATCAAGTGTGGAACGCGCCCGTGCCAAAGCGGACGCCATGGGCATCAACGTCTATGACAATTTCGAGGCGATGCTCGCAGATCCGCGTGTCACGGTCGTGCACATCACCACCCCGAATCATTTGCACTTCCCCCAGGTCAAAGCGGCAATCGCCGCAGGCAAGCACGTGGTCTGCGAAAAGCCCCTGGCAATGACATCCGCCGAGTCGGCGGAGTTGCTCCGTCTGGCAACAGAGGCAGGCATTGTCCATGCCGTCAACTTCAACATCCGCTTCTACCCGCTCTGCCAGCATGCGCACGCGCTGGTGCAGGCAGGCGAAATCGGCGCAACCCGGATCATCCAGGGTTCGTACCTGCAGGACTGGCTCATGCTGCCAACGGACTGGAACTGGCGGCTCGAACCGGAACTCGGTGGTGAATTGCGCGCCGTGGCCGACATCGGTTCGCACTGGCTCGATCTGACCACATTCATCACCGGCGAACGGGTCAGCGCCGTTCTGGCCGATATGGCAACGTTCATCCCAGTGCGCCACAAGCCGACCAGACCGATCGATACCTTCACAGGGAAAGAAGTCACTGCTGCCGAGACGGTCGAACAACCCATTCATACCGAAGACTATGCCAGTATTCTGCTGCGCTTCGCCAGCGGCGCGCGCGGTGTACTGACGGTGTCGCAGGTCAGTCCGGGGCGCAAGAATCGGCTCAGTTTTGAGATCGACGGTGAACGCTCCGCACTGGCATGGGACTCAGAGCGACCGGAGGAGTTGTGGCTGGGACGGCGCGAGACCGCCAGCGGGTTGCTGCTGCGCGACCCGGCGCTCCTCATGCCCCCGGCGCGTAGTACGACCGACTATCCCGGCGGGCATGCCGAAGGTTTCCCCGATACCTTCAAACAACTCTACAAAGCCGTCTACCGCGCCGTCGCCGCCGGTGCGCCGCCTGCCACACCCGACTATCCCACATTCGCTGATGGACACGAAGAGCTATTGTTGGGAGAAGCGATCCTGCGCAGTGCGCGCGAAGAGCGTTGGGTAACCATCGAACGTTGAAACGATAGGAGGAATTCCTGTGAAACTTGGGTTCTTCACCGCCGCACTCCCGCACCTCTCACTCGAGGAATGCGCTGAGTGGGGCGCTGCAAACGGCTTTGAAGCTATCGAGATCGCCTGCTGGCCCGCCAGTTCCGGGAAAGAGCGACGCTACGCCGGAGTCTGTCATATCGATGTTGACACGCTGACCGATGCGCGCGCCGATGACATTCGCAACCTGATGGCGCGCACCGGATTGACAATCTCGTCGCTCGGCTACTATCCCAACAACCTGCATCCCGACCCTGAGCATCGCGCACAGGTCAATGCCCACCTGAAGAAAGTCATCGATGCAGCAGGTAAACTAGGGGTTGGCGTTGTGGGAACTTTTATTGGCCGCGACCAGACGAAGAACGTACCCGCCAATCTGGAACAATTTGCCGACGTCTGGCCCCCGCTGGTGAGATACGCTGCCGATCGCAATGTGAAGATCGCCATCGAGAACTGCCCGATGATCTTCAGTTACGACGAGTGGCCCGGCGGAACCAACCTGGCGCACTCACCGGCAATCTGGCGCGAAATGTTTCGCATCATTCCCGATGAAAACTTCGGTCTGAACCTCGACCCCTCACACCTCGTCTGGCAGATGATCGACTATGAACGCGCCGTGTATGAATTCAAAGACCGCCTGTTCCATGTCCACGCCAAGGATATGGAGATCAACCGCGACGGGTTGTACAGCCATGGTGTTATGTCAACCGGTATGGGGTGGCAGATCCCGCGGCTGCCTGGGTTGGGTGAAGTGCGCTGGGATCGATTCATTGCAGCGCTCTACGCTGTCGGGTACGACTTTGTCCTGAGCATCGAGCACGAAGATCGCAAATTCGAAGGAACCGAAGAATTGGTGAAGCGCGGCTTCCTGCTGGCGCGCAATGTGCTGCGACCGTATCTAGTGTGATGCTATCGGCATCCCCGACCTTGCTCCCGCATAGTGGGAGCGGGGTCGGGGGGATGCGGAAAAGCGACTACTCCTCGGCGTAGCGTTCTTCCTTCCACGGATCGGCGTTGTTGTTATAGCCGTAACGCTCCCAGAAACCAGGGCGATCCTCCGCCATGAACTCGATGCCGCGCAGCCATTTGGCGCTCTTCCAGAAATACTTGCGCGGAGTCAGGAGGCGCAGCGGATAGCCGTGCTCCGGCGTCAACTCCTCACCCTCGTATTTGTACGCCAGCAGCGCATCATCTTCCAGCAGCACGTCGAGCGGAACGTTCGTTGTGAAACCTTGCTCACAATGCGCCATGACATACCGTGCAGACGGCTTGAGCGGCGGGATGTGCTGGAGAAACTCCCTAAACTGTACCCCTTCCCAGCGGGTATCGAGTTTACTCCAGCGAGTCACACAGTGAATATCGGTGGTAATTGTCATCGTGGGCAGTGCGCGGAACTCGGCAAAACTGAAGCGCGCCGGCGCTTCGATTTCGCCCCAGACGCGCAGGTCCCACTCGTTTTCGACATCGTGATAGGTGGGAACGTCGCCATAGTGAAGAACCGGAAACTTTTCGGTGACATACTGACCAGGAGGAACTCGATCGCGCTTGTCGGAGGGAGTACGGTCGTATTTTTTCTTGAACAACTCAGACATACCGCCCCGAATTTCTAGAAGCTCAGGCTTTCAAAAGCAATGCCCATCCGAACCGCCCGACGATAGGATGCATCTCCAACAATCTCGCGCAGCGTGCGATGGATCAGATCGCGCTCCAGTGGCTCATTGTAACACTGCAGCAATCGACGAATGGGCTCCGCCAGTTCATGTGACGGGCAGAACGCATATGCAGGCCCGTCTTTCGTAGACGCCTCGGATAGCACCCCGCTCTCTGCCAGTTCGCGCAACGCCTCGCGCGTGCTCCAGATATCACGGTAGATCCGATCTGCCACCTGCGCAGCGGTTGCGCATAGGTTCTGATGCTCGGCGAACATGAGCACCAGTTGCAGTTTCAGAGGCGTATCGATCACTCCCTCGAGCAACGAACGCACGCTCTGGTCGATCATTGACCTGCCTCCTCTTGAACTAGGGTCATCAGCGACCTTCCCCACCAGCGGCTTGCACAAATATGCTCCACCGACATGGGCGTCCTGCGTGCGTGGGAGGCGCCGCTCAGGGTCGGCATATTGCACTAGGTTATCAATTGTGGATTTTATCACAAAATGGCTCAGAACTCTTTTCAGTATACTACAAAAGGTGGGCAATTGCTAGATGGTTTTGAGGCAAAAGTTTAGGACTCGCAATCGCCAGTTGACATCTATCCGCCTTTGGTGCTACCATCCATCGAACAGACAGTGCATCTGTTCGATGGCGCCGCACGTGCAGTGCGCCGGTAGAGGGGGTGAAGCTATGAGTCAGTCAGAGCGGATACTGCTGGTCGATGATGAAGCCAACATTCGATTGACGCTGGGCGCAATGCTGACGCGCGCCGGCTATGAAGTAACGACCGCTTCCAGCGGTGCTGAAGCTATTGCGCTCCTCGACGAGCAGACGTTCGATCTGTTGCTTGTCGATCTCAAGATGCCTGGCGTTGACGGGATGCAGGTGGTGACGGCAGCCCGGGCGCGTCATCCGGATACTGCAATCATTATTCTGACCGGGCATGGTTCGCTCGAAACCGCCATTGAAGGAATGCGGTACGGCATCTTCGACTATTTGTTGAAGAATACCGAGCCGCCAAAGGTGCTCGAGCGCATCCAGGCGGCGCTGCAGGCGCACGCCGCCGAGCAACGCCGTCGTGCGCTGCTGAATGCTGTTGATGCTGCAGTGCAGGAACTGCGTGGCTCAGTCGCCGCCACGGTCGAGATGCCCTCGGCAGCGCAGGCTGAGCGCACGATCGTGATTGGTCAGCTGCAGCTCGACACGTGGCGTCAGGTTGCGACCCTTGGCGGGCGCACGCTGGCGCTGACGCCGACCGAGTTCCGGGTGCTGCTCTGCCTTGCGGAACACGCTGGCACGATGTTGTCGTACAGTCAGCTTGTGAAGTGCGCTCAGGGGTACGATGCCAGCGACCTGGAGGCGGGCGAATTGATCAAACCCCACATCCATCACCTGCGCCAGAAACTGGAGCCCGACCCCAGTTCGCCGCGCTATATCCTCAATGTGCGCGGGAAAGGGTACCTTCTCGCCGTCAATACCGAAACATCCTGATCCTGCACACCATGACCGTCACCCGCGCCAGGCGACCCGTGCGGGTACACCTTGCAGTGACGCTCCGCACGGGTGACGGTCATCCGTTAGAGCAGCGACGCCAGGCGACGCATCCCTTCATCGATCTGCTGCGGCGTCACGGCACAGAACGGCAATCGCACGAAACGCTCGCCATCCGGCGCCGGGCCTTCGTCGGGATCGGCGAAGAATGCCTGCCCCTCGGTCAACACCAACCCAATTTCCTTCGCGCGGGCGACGAGGTTGCGCGTATTGGCATCCGCCGGAAGAGTAACGCTCACAAAGAAACCGCCATCCGGCTCAGAAGCGACGACACCCTTCAGGTAGCGGCGCACGGCGCTGATCATCGCCTCCCAACGCGGTCGGTACAATTCCTTCAGGCGCTCGATATTCGGCGCCATCCAGCCGCGCCGGATGAACTCAGCTACAGCAGCCTGCGTCGGCAGCACCGGCGACAGATAGGTATTCTCGCCTTCTTTCGTCACTGCCGCCACCAGCGACGATGGCGCAACCATGTATCCAACGCGCATGCCAGGGCTGAGGAGTTTACTGAACGACGTGATGGTGATCACGCGGTTTGGGTTGATCTCGCGCATCATCGGCGCGCTGTCGCCCCGGTAGCGCAGCAGGCGGTAGGGAATATCCTCAATAACCCAGAACCCGTACCGTTCGGCAATCTCCAGAATAGCGCGTCGTTTCTCTAGCGATGTCGTGACGCCCGCCGGATTCTGGAAGTCGGGCACGGTGTAGAGGAACGCCGGCGTCTGACGCCTGACCTCAGCCTCCAGCCGCATGACGTCGAGTCCGTCGCCCTCGAGTGGAATACCGACAACCCGCGCGCCGCGACGGCGAAACGTCGTGATTGCGCGGTCGTAACTGGGTTGCTCTGTCAGAACCGTCGTACCAGGACGAACCAGATGCGCCGCCAGCAGGTCCTGCAGTTGCAACGATCCGTTGGCAACCATAATTTCGTTGTCTTTGACGCCATATTCGGCAGCGAGCAGCGAACGCAACGGCGCATAGCCCGGTTGATGACCGTACTGCAAGACGACCGCCGCATCGCGTTCGACTGCGGTCGCCAGGCATTCGGCAATCTGTGCCGTCGGAAACGCCTCGGTCGGCGGAACGCCTCGGGTGAAAACAATTGTGTCGTGCATACCCTTTCCTTCGCTTCAGTTAAGAAATCACCACCTGGTATTGTGAAAGATTTTACAATACTTCCACGCGGATGTGTATACTAGAGGTGCTGGTTCTTTGTGATGAACCGCACAAGGTTATCGCCGATCTATGACATCCTGGAAGGGGGACATCGTGCTGCCTGTCAATGAAAGCGTTTTTGATCGCGACATTCGTCTCGGCGTTGGTCTGTTGATGTTCCTGTTCGGCTTCTTTGGCCTGACCGGCATCTGGCAAATTGTGCTCACGGTCGTTGCAGTGTTGCTGATCGTCAGCGCCGTCACCGGTTTTTGCCCGCTCTATGCGTTGCTCCACGTCAGCACCACATCTGCCCGGCGCAGCGACAGGTAATGCTGCAACCTCCACGAAGAGGCGCAAGGAGGGCGAACGCCCTCCGTTTTTTATGTTCAGACCCCGCTGGATGTCCCAGAGGAGCGGCTGCAATGCCCCGCCTGATCACCGCCACCGCGCAATCATAGCATCAATCCGCGCCGGAGGCTCGCACACTGCATCGGGAGCAGGATGTTCATCGACCCAGCGCTGCAACCGGCGCGCCGCCTCCGCGTGAACATCGTCCGGCAACACCCAACAACTACTGTACATCCGCTCCTGGTATCGCTGCGCCACAGAACGCACCGTCTGCGGATGCTGGCGGTAGGTGAGCAGCGTCAGACGTTCCACACCGGCGCCACGCGCCTGGAGATGTTCGCGAAACCGCTCGTCCAGACCATGGGGAGCGCCGTCTCGTCGCTGCTCCGGTGGAACGTTCAGTTCATCCAGGATCGCCGACCAGGCCTTCAGTACCTGCGCGCGCGGCGCGGGGACAGCGTCCTGCTGACCATCGCGCTCATCGCTGATCAGCACGATTGCGCCATCCGAACGCAGCACACGGCGCACCTCATCCAGCACCTGCCGCCAGTCTTCCACCAGATGCAGCACGTGCACCATGATCCCGACGTCGAACGCGGCATTGGACACCGGCAGACGCATCACAT
>JBEPYG010000004.1:0-39913 GCA_041641515.1 Roseiflexus sp. | reverse complement strand
GGATCGGGCAAATGCGCGGTACCGTGAATGGCGCGATAGTTACGTTGCATTCGATCAGGAGCGGGCAAAGGCATTGCTTGATGAGATCGGCGTCAAAGTCGGCGCTAGCGGCTTCCGCACCTTCCCCGACGGCTCTCCACTCGATATTCAGGTGGTTGTAGCTGCCAACACCAGTAAGAATACCATCGCTCAAAATGAGCAGATGATCCGCGACTGGGCACAGATCGGCATCAAAGCGACCCTGACCCCTGTACCGCCCCAGGGCCGCCGCGAGGACTGGTTCTCTGGCAAATTGATGACGAATGCCGACTGGGGCATCGGCGACGGACCGAACCACCTGGTGTACCCGCAGTGGCTGGTGCCGATCGAACCAGAGCGCTGGGCGCCGCTTCACGGGCAGGGATACCAGCTGCGTGGCACAGCTAGTGAAAAGGAAGAACTCGACAAGGCGCCGTGGCAGCGTGCACCCGCGCGCATTGTTCCTTCCGATGAGGATTTCGACCCGGTGATCGCGAAACTCCACGAGATCTACGATAAGACGAAGGTCGAACCGGAGTTTCTAAAACGCAGCCAGATGGTCTGGGAAATGATCAAAATCCACGTCGAGAACGGACCGTTCGTGCAGGGTTCGGTAGCGAACTTCGATCGTGCGTTCATTGTCAAGAAAGGGCTCATGAACGTGCCAAAGAAGGAAGATCTGGCGCTCGGCGGCTTCACCGATCCGTGGATCCATCCGACGCCGGCAGTCTACGACCCTGAAGCTTGGTATTGGGATGACCCCTCGAAGCATACCAGCTGAGATGGAATGACGCACCAATCGTTGAATGGCGCAGGCGCTGTACAGATGGATGCACGTTCTCCTGTGCAGCGCCAGACCATCACGCCGTAGAGACGTTCATACAATGTCTCAGATCAGCACGCACCGTCTCAGAGCGGCACGCAACGTCTCGAAGCCGGGAGATGCCGGAATGAACATGCCTGGCGTTGATCCTACACCTTCATAGCCATGACCACATTTCTTGCTCGACGCATCGTGTACATGGTGATCACAATGATCCTGGCGTCGTTTATCGGGTTTTTCCTGATTGAATTGCCGCCAGGGTCGATTGTGGACCTCAAGATCGACCCGTTGCGGGCGCAGGGCGGCACCGTGCCTCAGGTCCCGTTCGAGGCGCTCAAACGCCGCTATGGGGTCGATGATCCGCTGCACATCAAATATTGGAAGTGGATTTCGCGCACCCTTCAGGGAGATTTTGGCACTTCCTTCGAGACCGATACGCCGGTTGCCGGTATTATTGCGCAGCGCCTGCCGATCACATTCGCGCTGACATTCGGCACGGCACTGTTCGCCTGGCTCATTTCGATCCCGTTGGGGGTGTATCTGGCAACGAACCGCGGGAGCATACCGGATTACATTATTACCTTCATCCAGTTTCTCGGCATCGCCATTCCCAACTTTGCGCTCGCGCTCATCCTGATGGTCTTTGCTGCGCTTGTCTTGCGGCAGGACGTCGGATTGGGCTTTTTCTCACCTCAGTATGTTGGCGCTCCCTGGAGTTTTGCCAAGTTTCTCAATCTGCTGAGTAATCTGTGGATCCCGGTTGTAGTACTGGGCGCTTCCGCCACCGCAGGGCTGACGCGCGTGATGCGCGCGAACCTGCTCGATGTATTGAACGCTCAATACATCCAGACGGCTCGCGCCAAGGGGTTGCAGGAAAACACGGTTGTGTGGAAACACGCGGTGCGTAACGCTGTCCATCCGCTGGTGATGAGCATCGGCTATCTGCTCCCTGCGATCGTCGTCGGCGATGCGCTAGCCGGCGTCATTCTCAATCTGCCCACACTTGGCGCACTCTATCTTCGCGCCTTGCAGGCTACTGACATGTACCTTGGCATTACGATCCTGATGATGCAGTGTATTATGCTGCTGCTGGGCAACCTGATTGCCGATCTGCTGCTGGCATGGGTCGATCCGCGCGTGCGATTGGAGTAATCTGACCGGAGCAATCATGGCAACCATAGCGAAAGATGCACAACCACAGACTGACCGCGCGCGCCGGGTCGAGGATGTCGGACAACTATCGCAGTTCCAGCTGGTCTGGCGCCGGTACAAAAAGAACCGCCTCTCGGTCATAGGCGCGGTTGTGCTGATCGTGATGTACATAATGGCGCTTTTTGCCGATTTTGTTGCGCCGTATGATCCGAACGAAATAGATGCAAATCACCAGTATGCCCAGCCTTCGACGATTGTCTGGGCAAACGGTGGGCTGGCAATCCAGGGGATGCGGCAGATCGTCGATTCGGTCAATTTCCAGATTATTTACGAGCCCGATCCCGATGTTGCACACCCGATACGTCTGTTTGTACGCGGTAGTCCATATGTGATGTGGGGGTTTATTCCGCTCGATATTCATTTGTTTGGCGTCGATGCTCCGCCAGAGGCAAACGCAAAAATCTTCCTTTGGGGCGCCGACCGTCAGGGGCGCGACCTCTTTTCGCGTGTGCTCAAGGGTGCGCAGATATCACTGACGATTGGTTTTTTCGGTGTTATGATCAGTATGGTCATCGGTTCGATCGTGGGTACAGCATCGGGCTACTTCGGCGGCTGGATCGATAACATCATCCAGCGCCTAATCGAACTAATCCAGACTTTCCCCTTTATCTCACTGTTCATCGCCATCGCTGCCGCCCTCCCGGTCACCATGCCGGTCGTCCAGCGATACCTGCTGATTACGATCATTCTGGCATTCATTACCTGGACGAGTTTCTCCCGTGAGGTGCGCGGCAAGGTGTTGAGTTATCGCAATGCCGATTACACCGCTGCGGCGATTGCTGCCGGCGCATCGCATTGGCGGGTCATCACAACCCATATGATCCCGAACGCCATGAGCCATATTATTGTTGTGGCATCATTTGCCGTACCGGGCGCAATTGCTGCTGAAACCGCCCTCAGTTTTCTCAACCTGGGCATGTTGCCGCCGGCTGTCAGCTGGGGTGTTTTGCTGCAAGATGCGCAGCAGATCAAGTCAGTCACTCTCTATCCGTGGTTGCTGATCCCTCTGGGCGCTATCGTGCTCGCGTCACTCTGCCTCTATCTGCTGGGAGATGGACTGCGCGATGCCGTCGATCCGTATGCGTGAGCATCCGGGTTCTATGGTATCATTGCTGCCGGTTTGTCCGTCGAAGCGAACAGATACATTGAGGCACGCCATGCGAGTATTGCTCTCCCTCCGCGCCGCCGCTGCGTTGATTGCGCTGACCATGATTGCGGCGCTGGCGGCGCCTGCCGCTGCGGCGCCACCCCGTGCTCCCGCCTCCTTCGAGCGTGGCACTATCACCCGGCGACCGTACGTGGTCATGATCGACAATCATCCGAATGCGTATCCGCAGACCGGTCTCAACGAAGCATCAGTGGTGTTCGAGGCGCTTGCTGAGGCGGGTATCACCCGTTTTATGGCGGTGTACGTTCCCGGCGCTTCGCCCGATGTCCCGTCAATCGGTCCGGTGCGTAGCGCACGGCTCTACTTCGTGCGCTGGGCGATGGGGATGCGTGGGATGTACATCCATGCCGGCGGCGCCCCCGACGCGCTCAAACGGGCGCGTGAGGCGCAGGAATTGATTGATGTCGATGCGCTTGTTCGATCAGGCGGCGCTTACTTTACCCGCATTCGCACACGCAAAGCGCCGCACAACCTCTACACCAGCACTGCGCGTCTCGATCAGGCGGCAGTGCGCTTTGGCAACGCCGAGATCAATGATCCAGAACAGGGCTTCCTGATCAAAGCCGAAGCGCCGCCGGATCAGCGCCCGGTAGGGCAGGAACTCAGCTACTACTTCATCTACCGCCAGGACCCCGCCGGCTGGATCTATGACCCTGCCAGCAATGTCTATCTGCGACTGCGCCGTGGCAAACCGGCGATCGATGCTGCAACTCGCGAGCAGCTGCGCGCCAGCAATGTCGTGGTGATCGAAGTGCAGGAACGCCCCATCCCCGGCGATACGAAAGGGCGCATCCAGCAGGACGTTGTCGGCAGCGGTCCGGGGTTTCTCTTTCAGGATGGGATAGCGCAGGACATCACCTGGCGCAAGGAGTCGGAAGCGGCGCCGCTGCGCTTCTACCTTGCCGACGGGAGCGAAGCGGCGATGAACCCCGGCCAGGTGTGGATTGCGGCGGTGCCAAAACTGAGTAACCTGACAGTCAAATGATACGTCTCACCGCGCTGCAGCTGGCATCGGCGGTGGCGATTCGCCGGTTTGCAAAAACCGGATGGCGTAAAAGAGCTGATTATCGGCGCAGGTCGTCGCCCCCGGCGGCGGCTGGCGATCGCCGACGCACAGGGTCTGCGCTTCGGGATCTTCGGCGTAAGGAATGACATACTGCGGCGTGATGCCCACCTTGTCGATCTCGATGCGCGCTGGCGTTAACCAGTGCGCGAAGGTGATCCGTGCGCTGCTGCCATCGCTCAGATTGTAGATGTTCTGCACCGATCCTTTGCCGAAGGTTTTCTCGCCGATCAGCGTAACATTCGCGCGACCGTCGCGCAGTGCGCCGGCAACGATTTCGCTGGCGCTTGCCGAACCCCCATTGACCAGCACAACGATCGGGACATCGAAGGCGCGAATATCACCGCCAACCGTGCGGATTTCGGTCAGTTCCCCTCGGCTGTTCTGCTCGTAGAGCGCCACACCGTTGTACAGACGCCCCAGCACCGCGCGCGCCTGGTCGAGAAATCCGCCGGGGTTGTTGCGCAGGTCAAGAACGATGCCGTTTGGCGCCTGCGGCAACAATTCGCGGAGCGCCTGGTCGAATTCTGGCACGGTGTTCGCCTTGAACTCGATGATGCGGATGTAGGCGATACCACCGTCGGCCAGCTGCGCCTCAACGCTGGGAATGATAATTTCGGCGCGCGTGATGGTTACGTCGAACACCTGGTCATCCGGCTGGCGTCGGATGGTCAGCCGTACCTGGGTGCCGTCCGGTCCGCGGATTTTCCCCGCAACTTTGACTGCTGCTTCATTGACATCGAGTCCGGCGATCATCGGCGCCACCGGTTCGCCATCGATTGCCACGATCTCGTCGTCCTGCCGGAGACCGGCAGCGTCGGCAGGCGCCCCTTTGATCGGTTTGTACAGAAATGCGCGACCATCGGTGATCCGCAGGTACGTGCCAATGCCGCCCATTCGCCCCTGCATATGCTCGTTCGTCTGCGACGCCAGTTCCGGTTCCTGATAGACGGTATATGGGTCGTCGAGCGAGGCCAGCATGCCACTGATCGCACCGCGGATCATGCGGGTGTAGTTGATCTTGTCGCGCTGGTAGAACTCGGCTTCAACCAGATTCCATACTTCCCAAAAGACGCGGAACTGCTGCCGTAGCGCCGGCGGCGTCTCCTGGTTGGCAACCAGTCCTGGACCAATGGCCGGCACGAGGCGCGTGAGTGAGATGGTGTCGGACAAGACCGTTGCGCCAACCCAGCCGCTGGCGAACCCCACCAGCAGCAGCAATGCGGCGCCAGCGAGACGACGGAGGAATGTTAAGCGGGCAGCCATGTGAAACTCCTGGAAGCGCCGGAATGCGCCTCTGCTCGCAGCATCGGAATGAAAGCAAAGGCGATTACCCGAGTTCGTGCATGATGATCGCCGTTGCTGCCACTGGCGCCGTTTCGGCGCGCAGTGTGCGCGGACCGAGTGTTACTGTCATGATACCATGTCGTTCGGCGTATCGGCGCTCATCTTCAGTCAATCCGCCTTCTGGTCCGCTGAAGAGCGCAAGCGTCTCGGGTGTTCGATCGCGACACAGGGTGTAAAGCGCTTCTGCAAGCGACACTGCGCCAGCACCTTCCCACAGGAGGAGTGCAGGGGAATGTGGAGTAGACAGGCGGCACGCCTCGTCGAAGGGAAGCGCACCGGCCAGACGAGGCAATCTGCCGCGCCGCGACTGTTCAGCCGCCTCGCGGATAATCCGTCGCCAGCGGATGACCCGACGTTCGTCCGGGGCGCTGTCGATGCTGCGGGAGCACACGGTCGGCACGAATGCTGCAGCACCCAGTTCCACCCCTTTCTGCAGCGCCCATTCAAAACGTTCCGCCCGAATGATCGGCAGGTAGATCGTCAGCGCCAAGCGCGGCTCGCCGCCGGCAGCTTCGCGCATCTCGATGGCGCCGCTCACCGCACCGCGTCGGTCAACCGTTTCCAGCACGACTGTGTACTGCCACCCCTCGCCATCGAGCAGCACGATGCGATCACCACGCCCAAGACGCAACACGTGCGCCAGTTGATGCCCCAGTTCGGGATCGAACAGACGCACTGCATTGCCATCGAACCCTGAGGGATCGACAAAAAACCGATAGGTATTGCTGGAAACAGTCTTGCGCGGACGGCGGGTCATGGGTTACGGTTTTCGATGAACCAGCGCCACCCAGTCGCCTTCCTGTCTGCGGGAAACCGGTGTGAGACCGGCAGCGGCGTAGGCGGCGATGACCTCAGCTTCGCGGTCGGCGATAATACCCGAACTGATCAGAAGACCGCCGGACCGCAAGACAATTGCGACATCGGGTGCAACCGCCGCAAGGACCCTGGCGATAATATTGGCGACCACCAGGTCGAAATACGGTGGTGCACCGGAAGGGAGTGCAACCGGCAGCAGTGCAGACGAGTCGGCAGATGAAGGAACAGCGTCGGCTTCGGTGTGCAACCAGTGCCCGAAAGCGGCGCCGCGCCCCAAACTTCCCTCAGCCACAATCACCCTGTCCGCCACATCGTTCAACGCTGCATTTGCCCGCGTTGCCTCAACGGCAATCGGGTCGGTGTCGAGCGCCAGGATCGTTGCAGCGCCCAGATGCGCTGCAGCAATCGCAAGAATGCCCGAGCCGCACCCCAGATCGAGCGCCTGCATCCCCGGCTTTACATACTGTTCGAGGGCGATCAGGCATAACTGCGTCGTCGGATGCAGACCGGTGCCAAATGCCATACCGGGATCGAGGCGAATCACCAGATCGTCCGGCAACGGCTGGTACTCCAGCCACGACGGGACAATCACGAGATGCGCCCCGATCCGTTGAATGGTGTAGTACTGCTTCCAGGCATTCGCCCAGTCTTCTTCCTCGATCTGCTGAACCTGCAACGGACCGACCGGACGAATCATGCCCAGCAGCCATAACCCCTGCTCGATCCGTGCGCGTATCTCCTCAGTGGACTCGTCGAGCGCCAGATAGGTGCGCACGGTGACCGGACGCGCCGGGTCGTAGCGATACTCCGGGCCATCCTCGCCTGGAATGATCGGCGGTTCGATCGCCACACCCCCGTTGTAGCCGTAGCGCGCCAGCAACTCGCTCACCGGTTCGACCGCTTCGCTATCGCAGGCAACCGAAAGTTCCAGCCATCTCACAGGTCTGGTTTGTCCGTCACTTTCCATCGTGTTCCTTGAGGCGTATCTTCAAGCGTCACTCCGAGTTCTGCCAGCCGGTGACGCACCATGTCGGCAAGGGTGAACTGTTTTGCCTTCCGCAATTCACTTCGCACCTCGACCAGCAGCTCGATAAATGGCGCCGCCTGCTGAATCGTGGGTTGCTGTGCAGTCAATGTCAGCCCAAGCACATCGATCAACTCGCGAAAAGTAGCCTGCGCCTCTGCAAACGGCGCACCGCCAATCCCGGCATCGCGCGCCGTGTTGATCGAACGCACCAGATCGAAGAGAGCTGCCAGCGCCCCGGCTGTGTTGAAGTCATCGTCCATTGCGGCAATGAACCGCTCACGCGCCGTTCGCGCCGCTGTGAGCAACACTTCGACTGCCGGACCGGTTTCAACCGATCCGGTCGGGGGTTCAAGCGCTGAGCGCAATCGCGCGAGTTTGCGTTCCTGGTCGGCGGCGATCTCCTCGCCGAATGCCAGCGGACTGCGGTACGAACTCGAGAGCACAGTCAGACGCAGCACATCCGGGTGATAGCGCGCCAGGAACTCGCGGATCGTCACGACATTGCCGAGCGACTTCGACATCTTCTCCAGTTTGTAGGTCCCATCCGCCAGGCGGGTCTGGATCTGGAGCATACCGTTGTGCATCCAGTAGCGCGCGAACGGCTTACCGGTCAGACTCTCGGTTTGCGCAATCTCATTCTCGTGGTGGGGAAAGATCAGGTCGGTTCCGCCGCCATGAATGTCGATCTGCTCACCGAGATGCGCCAGGTTCATCGCTGAGCACTCAATATGCCAGCCGGGACGTCCCGGACCCCACGGGCTATCCCAGAACGGCTCACCCGGTTTTGCAGCTTTCCACAGCGCAAAATCCGCCGGATTCTCTTTGCGTTCATCGACGCTGATGCGATTACCGGCGATCATATCGTCGAGGCTGCGCCGCGAGAGTTTCCCATAGTCGGGAACGGTCGAGACGCGGAAGTAGACATCACCATTCACTACATAGGCGTGATCGGTATCGATCAAGCGGCTGATGAACTTCTGAATGTCCGGCATCGTTTCCGTCGCACGCGGGTAGATGTGCGCGCGTTTGACGTTCAGCGCCTCGAGGTCTTCCAAAAACTCAGCGATGTACGACTCGGCGAGTTCCTTCGGGTCGCGCCCGAGTTCGTTCGCTCGATTAATGATTTTGTCGTCCACATCGGTGAAATTGACGACATGCTGCACGGCGTATCCCCGATACTCCAGGTAGCGCCGCACCACATCGAAGACAATCGCCGACATCGCGTGCCCGATGTGCGCCCGGTCGTAGACCGTCACCCCGCAAACGTACATCTTGACCACGCCTGGTTCGAGGGTTTCGAACGGCTCGAGTGTGCGTGTCAGTGTGTTATAGATGCGAATGCTCATAGAAGTTATATCCCATCACCGGCAGTATAGCCATACTCGTCGATTGTACCGTTTCCATTTGCATCACCGAGCGCCGACCAGCACTGCGACGACAGTGCATCCTCCTCGACATGGTGTTCGAGGTGGTGGTTTGTCGCAATCTCGAGTTCAACTAGGCGCTCTTCGAGTTCCAGCACCTTGGCGCGCAAGCTGCGCAGCATTTCGCCTTCGGGGTCGGGCAGGTGCTCGACGCGGCGCGTTTCGCCGGTGTGCGGATCGCGCTGCGCCACAATGCGCGCCGGTACGCCGACAGCAGTTGCGTGCGGGGGAACATCCTTCACAACCACCGCGCCGCCGCCGATGCGCGCCCCTTCGCCGATCGTAATAGCGCCGAGCACAATCGCGCCGACGCCGATCACCGCGCCATCGCGTACCGTCGGGTGACGCTTGCCGCGTTGCTTCCCGGTGCCGCCGAGGGTCACGCCCTGGTAGAGGGTCACCCAGTCGCCGATTTCGGTGGTTTCGCCGATGACCACGCCCATCCCGTGGTCGATGAAGAAGCCGCGACCGATGACTGCTCCCGGATGGATCTCGATGCCGGTCAGGAATCGGCTGATCTGCGAGATGAGGCGCGGAATGAACGGTATGCCGCGTCGCCAGAGTGCATGCGCCAGACGATGCAATAGAATGGCGTGAAGACCGGGGTAGAGTAAGACTTCCGCAAGGTTACGCGCTGCCGGATCGTTCAGAAAGATCGCGCGAATATCATCCCGTACAATGCGAAGCAAATTATCGTTGGTTCTGGACATACAAAACCTCCCGTTCGACGGTCAATCGAAGCGCGTCATGCAAACCAGGGGCGCCATTACATATGAATGACGCCCCTAAAGACAGATACAGGTCTGCACAGCGAACCCGACCGGTGCGCGGCGGGAGGTTTGGAGAGGTGTATGAAAATGCCCATTGAGCGGGCGCAGGCGGCTCAGATCAGGACTCACTGGAGCTGGTCTCGCTCTTCTCACTCTTCGACGAGCTCTCACTCCCGATGCTCGCGCTATCACTCTTGCGGCTGTCGGTAATATACCAGCCTGAACCTTTGAAGACAATGCCCACCGGCTGGAAGACCCGGCGCACCGAACCTTCTTTGCCACAGCGACATACCCGCAGTGGCTCGTCCTTGAACGACTGGAACTGCTCGAACTGCGCACCGCAAGCGTCACAGACATACACATAGGTAGGCATAACCGTCGAGACCTCCTGGTATCGATGTATGAGTGATAGACCTGATATATCCTTCCCTCACTATTGTAGTCGATCTGGTCACGATGATCAAATAGGGAAATATAGGAATTTTGTTAGATGTCGTGCAGGTTCAGCAGCGTAACGCCTGTTTGAGGAGACTGCCAAACGCCGAAGGGTCGCAAAAGCGAATGACGACTTCAGGGGCGCCATGCCACGCAGCACAGGCGCGCAGCGCTGCTGCAAGACCGGTTGCCAGTTCCTCATTGGGATCAACGCCCGGTTCGAGGTAGAGCGCTTTGACTTCGAATATGCGCTCCTTGCGATGCGCTTTGGGATCAAGCCGACCGACCAGCGCACCATGATGGAGGATAGGCAACGTGAAATAGCCATAGCGTCGTCTCGCCGCAGGAGTATAACACTCGATACGGTAATCGAAGCCGAACAGTTCCAGCGCTCGCTGCCGGTCCCACACGACCGGATCGAACGGAGAGAGCAGCGTCGTCACAGTCGATTGAAGCGCGCCATCTGCGGCAGCCTCTGCCAGCAGCATGTTGTCCGGATGGAGATAGACCGGCTCTTGCCATCCCCTGACCGTCGCCGTTACCAGCGCACCTTCGGCTGCCAGGCGCGTCGCGATCCGGGTTGTTTCCGCTTTACCGGTGCGAAAGTAATCCGCCAGCCAGCGCACCGGCGCCGCTCCGAGCGCATGCACCGCAGCGAGGATTAGCGCGCGTTGCGCCACATCAACGCTTGGTGTGCGCGCATCGTCCCACGCCGGCAGGACTCGCTCGCGCAGATCATAGATGCGCTGAAAGTTCTCTCGCCGGTCGATCATCAGATCGCCCACGATGAAGAGCATTTCCAGCGCCATCTTTTCGACCTTCCAGTTCCACCACCCGCCTCGATCCCCATCTGCGCGAACAAAGTCCGCCGAACGAACGGGCCCATTGTGACGAATATGGTCAAGCAGCATAGCCGCAATCGATGGATGCTCCTGCAGCCATCTGCGTGCATACGCATCGCGGCGTGTTTGCCCTGCCAGCATCAGCGCCCGATATATCGGATAGTCATCAATAGGGAGGAAACACGCCTCATGCGACCAGTACTCGAAGATTGCCCGTTCCACCAGCAGGTCGATCAACCAGCGCGGCTCATATGCGCCGAGGCGGCTCCACAACACCAGGTACGGACTACGCGCCACCACGTGAATGGTATCGATCTGGAGCGTCTTCATCCGCCGGATCGCTGCTAGCACATCATCTTTCGTCGCCGTCCGTTCCACTGGACGGTCGAGACCCTGGGCGGCTAGCAGGAGCGCGCGAAGCGCATCGGTGGACAATGTCAGCGGCATACAACCCTTCTTTGGGCGGACGTTCGCAACTTCCCGAGCATATGATACGTCGAACCAGTACACAGTGCAATGTATAAGGAGCAAACCATGTCTTCGATAAGTCTGTTCAGCGGAACCGAGCACATCAACACCAACACGCGCCTCGACAACGAGAGTTTTACGGCGATATTCGGCAGTATCACAGTTGATCTGACGCGTCAGCCCTTGGCGCCAGGCGATCACACGATCAGCGCCTTTGCCATGTTTGGTTCGGTGACGATTCGTGTACCTGCATCCATCGGGTTGCACGTCGATGGCGGGGCATTGATAGGAAGCACCGAGCACGAGTGGCGCACATCGGACAACCGTCCGCTCTCATCAGCCAGCCTTGCAGAGGTCGAATTCGAGACATCACCAGTACGACTACGCATTACCGCCACGGCAATTTTCGGTTCAGTACGGATTGTGCGCGTGGTAGGCGTTCAGTCCCAGGAACCGACTGCATAGGCATTGCCGGAGTCATCCGACATTGCCGGTTCATGCGAAGGCGAGACTCGACAGATTGCCAGCCTGTAGTATATGTGGAGTTTACTGATCGGTCGTTTCGACCAGAAACTCATCGGCAAGGTCGGGTGGCGCCTGGTCACCGAGCTCGTTCATGAGCGTCTGATATGTTTCGCGGCGCATCCGGCGATAGACTTCGCGGGCGATGCGAAGATCGAGGACCGCTGTACGACGTCGCCGTTCACACTCGGCGACGTCATTGATGGCGTGTTCGAGCGTCTCGCACGCCTGGACGATCTCAGCAAGGCGTTGCTCTGCAAAGGGGAGTGTTGTAGCTTCGAGCGAAAGAACGGCATGCAGGCGGCGCATATCGTCGAGGAGTTCGGCGGGTGTACTATCGGCCTCGGCGCCGCCACGGGAAATAAGCCGGACTGTTGGTGTTTCGGCAGTGCCGTAATGCTGAACGATCTGGCGCAACGTCTGCTTGTACAGGCGACGCGCTGCGATTTCACACGTCCAGCGCCTGGCAAGCGCTGAGCGCCAGGCGGCGATTGCCTCTTCGCTCGTGTGGTAACTGGTCGCCATCTGGAGGTGGGTGGCGCGGTGAGCGTTGAGTAACGCCTCGAGTTCCGGCGCATCTTTATGATGGCGTTCAAGAATGGCAATCAGTTTCGCCGAGTCGGCGATAGCGTCGTGGGGAGAGGGAAGTGTCGTCATACCACAGGCTCCTGTCCAGCACCTTGCCATTCAATCATACTCTGCCCCTTTAGAATGGTCTATAGTACGTGTGTCCCGTCGTGGAATGGGAGTCGTTGTGTCTATTGTACCATTCTGCAGCACTACCTGTTGACGCTCATGGCGCTCACTTCGTATCAATTATACGCGGAAATGGACGCGTATCAGTCATCGACGTGCAACACGTCGAAATCGAGCGGATTGCGGTTGATGCCGCGTTCCCACACTTCATAGTGCAGGTGCGGCCCGCTCGACATACCGGTCGACCCGACATACCCGATGAGTTGCCCACGTACAACAGGTTGTCCATCGACGACGGCGTAGGAGTCGAGGTGGGCATAAGCTGTTTTGTAGTGACTATTCTCGATGGCGAGGTAGTTGCCGCCGGGCCAGGTATCCGGTCGCACGCGAGCGATGCCGTCGTGGGTGGCATACACCGGGGCGCGCCAGGAACCCTGCGGATCGGCTTTGCCGTCACCGTCGCCGTCAATTGCCAGATCGACCCCGCCCCACACGCTGGCGGGCGCGTGTGAGCCGACGCCGTATCCCTGGGTGATCACGGTGCGCGAATCGCGCAGCGGGTTGCCGAATGGTCGTTCGGTTGCGGGTTGGGGAGCGAATGCGGCGCTGAATCTCTGCTGTGCGGTGCGCTGCGTTGACAGCATCTCACCGCGCCACAGGCTCATCTGAACTGGCGGTTGTTGCGTTTGCTGCACAAGAATGCCAAGCCCGATCAGGGCAAGCATAAGCAGAACGAGTTGCGTGCGACTCAGGGTCATGATCGTGCCTGGGATGCGCGCCATTCAGCAACCAGGCGGTTGACCGTACTGACGTAGGTGGGAACGTTGTTTTCGACAGCAGGCGCGTAGATTGGTACAATCTCCTCGACCGTATGAACGCCGCGCCACTGCACGTACTCAACAGCAATCAGGCGATACCAGTCTTCGATCCCCTCCTCCCAGCTGGCATAATCGCGAAACCTGCCGTAGCACGTGCGATATCCGGCACAGATGATGTTGCCGACGTTGTGGGTCGTGCTGCCGTCTGGTTTTCGTCCTGCCCATCCCGGCGCAGTTCCGGCGCCTGACTCGTGGATGAAAAACGCCAGGGCATATGCCGGATCGATACCATACCGGATGCCGAGTTCCACCCACGTAGCACCGGTGCCGACTGCAGGAGACCGCCACTCTGCAAGAATGCGGTCGATCTGTTGCGCCGAAATGCTGGGTGGACCGAGCACCGAATGCTGACCGTCGGGTGCAGGCAGATCGGGCGCCTGAGCGATCATGCGCCCCTGTGTCGTCTGCTCGCGCGCCGTACACCCGGGAGCGAAGCAGATGCGCGCCGGGCCGGCGTCGTGCCAGAGGAAGTACAGAATGATGATACTGATGGCGCACGCGGCGAGCAGCCGCCACGGAAACACCGGCTGACGAACGGTGCGCCGCAGCGGCGCCGGACGGTAGGCGGGCGTTGTGGCGATCAGTTCGGTGAGCAACACATCACGTTCGTCGGTATCGAAGGAGTCATCTGGCGTCGGCAGTTCCTCTGCAGTCCACTTGGCGAACGACGAGACGGCGGGCAGGCGTTCTTGCGTGTGGGCGCGGTGCTCATTGAGTCGGCGCTCTCTGAGTACGGGCAGGTGATCCCCGAAAGGGTCGCGGGATCGCGCCAGCGGGCTGGGGCGTTGTCGTACCGGCTGATCGGCGCGCCGCGCAGAGCGCGGCTCATCATGGTGTAATGATCGGCGCTTTGCCTGAATATCTGGCTCACTATCATTCATGGGAGCGCGGACTGCATCAGCCGCGCCTGCTCTTCAGGCGTTGGCAGGCGGAAGACCCCATCACGGTTGAGATAGACGATGCGCTCACGCCGGACATCGAGCAACAGGTCCGGCAGATTATCGCCGTCGACATCGCTGATGCCAATGATGACCGGCGTCAGGTGTTCATCAGCGCCGAACAGGTATGGACCGGTGATCGAACGCATCCGCGACGGATCACCTCCTGGCAGTTCCAGCACCACCACCTGCCGGTCAAGATTCATTGCAATCAGATGCGTCGGTTGACCAGACCCCTCTTCGTGACCGACGAACGCCTGAATGTGCGTGGTGCGTGGATAGCCATAGCGCACATCATCGAGCAGGACATTGATTCGCCCGATCAACGCGCCAATCAGCACGTACACTGCCAGCGCCCCAAGCACCAGCGCCGCACCGTACAGTGCTGCGTGTGTTGTTCGCTGGATCTGCCGGTTGCGACTCCAAATACGGCGACCGGTGTGAATGCTTCGACTGGTGACTGCCATGACATAACTCCCCACCTGTCCAGGCGACAACGAGCGCCACGCGCCTGCTGCCGGGTTGGCGTCAGGGGTGGGGCGGTCGTCGTTCTGATGCGATTGAGGTGAGGACATTATACTAGAACAAAAGTTCTAAGTCAAGACACACTTTGGTTTGTACGTGTTCAGATTTAGTGTCAAAGCATTCGCGTAGCGACGTTGCATTGCAACGTCGCCACGACCACACTCTCGCTCCCAGGAGAAGTGTGAACAGTTACCTTTGGTTCCTGTTTGCACGTTTCACACCTATACATAGATCGTCGACTCGGCGGAGCGACGTTCCATGGTGCTTGTTGAAGCCGTACCGCCGCCGACTCTGGTTCCTGGGGCATCCGACGCCCTTCTGATCGCGACCGGTTACGTTTCTACCGTCTGACAGGCGGGCTCACGCGCCAGCGCCGGATGCAGGCGGGTCGATGCCAGCCACGCTTCGACGGCTGCAACCGGCAGAATACCACGTTCCGTCACGATTCCGGAAAGCAGTTCAAGCGGTGTCACATCGAAATACCGGTTGCAAATATGGACGCTCTGGGGCGCTTCCGCCCAGATTTCACTGCGCGGACGGTCGAGTTGTTCCAGCTGGCGAAAGCCGGGGAGCAGGAACTTCTCGCTGCCGCAGAGCGCATAGAATGCAACTCCCTTGAGATGAGCAGCAAGCGCCATTCCATACGTGCCAACCTTATTGACCAGCCCGTAAGTGCTCAACATATCCGCGCCGACAAGGACCAGTTGCGCGTGTGCGATATGGGCTGGCAGCTCAGCGTCAATAACCAGCTGAGTTGGAATGCCGTACTCTGCCAAAATAGCGGCGGTCTGCCGCCCTTCCAGAATCGGGCGTGACTCGCCGCAGACAACGTGGAAGCGCCGTCCTGCGCGTTGCGCATGGCGCAGCGCGTGCTGAACCGTCGTACTGTACGACAACGTCACGATTGTAATGCCGTCTGAAATCAGCGCCAGTGCGCCTTCGGCGACGTGAAGCGCGTGCTGGCGCAACTGATGCTTGAACGCCTCGGTTGTTTCCGCCACAGCGCGCACCAGATCGTGCCGTGTCTGTCGCTCTTCGATAGCCCACAACACGCGATTGACCAGATTGACCAGCGGCGCCATAACCGGTTGTGTTCGAATAAGCGACCAGCCGAAGTCGCAGAGATTGCGACGAAACTCATGCGGCGACAGTGAGCTTATCGTCTCAGCGTGACGCATGATCAGATCGGCGGCGCGTTCTGCGATTTGAGCCGCCCCCTGGCGATTATCGACTGCTAATTCTGCAACTGACCCCACAACCCCAACCCCTCACAAGTTGTACGACCAGGAATAGTGATCTGCATTATCGCACAACCTGGCAATGTGTGTGCAGCTATCTGGAGACCATCGCAGCGCAACCGCACTGCGAGATCTCATGCCTGATCGTGCGATGCGCTTCAGGGTGCTGGCAGCTGGTTCTCCGATTGCGCAGCGAGACAGGCGTTCACCAGCGCCTCAAGACGCTCGACCGCAAATGGTTTGGCGATGTAAGGATTGCCGGTCTGCGCCAGGCGCGCCTGCGTCGATGCAGTGATCGTATCGCCGGTGATGAAAATAATGCGTTGCGCCAGATGGAGATCGCGTTGTTTGATGTGCTGATACAGTTCGAAACCGGTCATGCCCGGCATCTTGATGTCGGTCAAAATAAGATCAAACGATTGTCGTGCAATTGCCTCGAGCGCTGCTTCCCCACTGGCGACGGTGGTCGGACGATGACCAAGATCGGTCAGCAACCGCGCCAGCAATGCGCTGACTGCTTCCTCATCCTCGACTACCAGAATCGCAGCGCCCTGGCTTGATTCTTCAGCGTCGGTCGCTTCTTCGACGACGGTCGATGATGGGTCATCGGTCGTATCAGGCGCCATCTCGCAGGCATGCGTAAGCGGCAATTCGACATACATCGTCGTGCCGACGCCAACCTCGCTTTCTGCACGAATGCGCCCTCCGTGCTCCTGGACGATGCCGAAACAGATCGACAGACCCAGCCCTGTTCCCTGACCGATGGGTTTGGTAGTAAAGAATGGATCGAAGATGCGGTTCAGATTACGCGGTGAAATGCCAATGCCGGTATCATTCACTGCAACACGAATCCAGGACTCTTCATGACCGTCTTCGCCGACATACTGAGCGATCGACGTGCGCAGCGTCAACGTTCCTTTGTCGCCGCGTTCAGTCATTGCCTGATGTGCATTATTGATCAGGTTGAGGAAGACCTGCTGCAACTGGTGCGGATCGGCGACTGTCGGCGGCAGGTCGGGGGCAAAATCTGTCACGACGGTGATGTTGTCGACGCGCAACTGGTAGGCGCGCAGCGCCAGCGTGCTCCGTAGCACCTGGTTGATGTCGACGAGGGTGCGCTGCGGCTTGTGCTCACGGGCGAACATGAGCAGATTTTGCACAATGCGCGCGGCGCGTTCCGCCTGGGTATTGATATGCTGCAAATCTTCACGAACACTGGGCGGCAGGTTTTGGTCGCGCAGCATCAGTTGGGTGTAACCGCTGATACTGGTCAGCGGATTATTGACTTCGTGAGCGACGCCAGCGACGAGTTGCCCGATGGCGGAGAGTTTTTCGGCTTTGATGAGTTGCTCTTCGAGGCGGCGGCGCTCCGTCAGATCACGTGCAATGCAATGGATCACCTCGGAGCGGTTGCCATCGCGGATCAACCGCGCACTGACTTCGAGCACCACGATTTCTTCGTCACGGCGCCTGAACTGCAATTCAAAAGGCGGCACTATCTGGCCTTGGAGGACGTTGGCAAGCCGACGTTCGACCGATGCCCATGCATCGTCGAAAATCATATCGCGCAATGGACGGCCAATCAGATCGTCACAGGCATATCCGGTGATGGTAGGACCGACTTTATTGATGCTGCGAATGTTGAACCGGCTGTCAAGGGTGAAGATCAGATCATTGGCATTGTCGAACAGGTCGCGATAGCGCGACTCGCTCTGTTTCACCTGCTCGTAGAGGCGAGCATTTTCGATGGCAATGGCGGCATAATCGGCAAGCGCCGAGAGCAGATATTGATCGTTTTCGCTGAAGGTGCGTTCCGATTGTTGATTATCGACGGCCAGCACACCGATCACCTGGCTGCCGACCATGAGCGGCACCTGCAGAATTGCGCGCACCAGGAAGCCGGTGATGACTTTCAACTGCGCTCCGGCGCCTGCTTTGTCGAGGCGAATCGGCTTGCCTGTGCGAATAACCTGCCCCGCGAGGCTGTCGTCGATTGGCATGCGCAGCTTCTGAGCGCGTTGCTCGCCGAGATTCTTCGCGGCGCGCAGATAGAGTTCGTTGGCGTTGGGGTCGCGCAGGAGCAAAAACCCTTCTTCGGCGCGGGTGATGTAGATTCCGGCTTCGACGATGCGCACCAGCAGTTCCTCGAGGTCGAGCAGGGAACTGACCGACTTGCCGATCGAGTACAAAACGGTCAGTTCCTGCACACGCTGGCGCAGATTGCGTGTCAGCAGGTCTTTCTCACGTTTGAGACGTCGCTCGCGCAGCGCCTGATCGATCGCCGCCTGCGCCTCGGTTTCGCTGAATGGCTTGATCAGGTAGTTGCGCGCTCCGAGCCGAAATGCTTCAACGGCGATGGCCTCCGACCCGTGCGCCGTCATCAGAATGACAGGGACGTCGTACCCTTCCTGCGCAATCAGACGCAACAGATCGAGCCCACTGATGTCGGGGAGTTGCAGGTCGAGCAAAATGAGGTCGGGAGTATGCCGGCGCAGGCGGTTGAGCCCCTGTCGACCCGTGTGTGCGATGATGGGAGTGTAGCCGAGCTCCGGTAATACGTACTCAGCAAGCATGGAGCAGATCTGCTTGCTGTCATCGATGATCAGGATTTCTTCCATCAGCAGCCAGCCATCGATCGTATCTCGCGGAGACGGCCGAAATGATTCTCTACTTTTCCACATTATACCGCATGAGTGGTTCTGCGCCAACCGGCAGTGGTGCATTTACTACCGATGATCAAGACTAAGCAGTTTCTTATGCAAATCTAACATGTGATTTACATGCCAGGCGCATACTGTATTTGTGGGAATATGACACACACAGGAGGTCGCTCTATGGAGCGTGGAACAAAATATGCGCTGATTTTCGGCATGGTTGTCACATTGGTGATCGGGGCGCTTATGGGTGCGCTGGCAGGTGGGAGCGTGTCCTGGTACGTGACGCAGCAGCAGATCGAGCGTATTGCGGCACAGCCTGCAAATCCGGCGCCAGTCCCAGCATTGATGCCTGCGCCGACTGCCATTCCCCAGGCTACCGCTGCTCCGCTATCAGCCGTAGCTCCATCTGCTCCTGCCGAAGTCTCGCCGGTGGTTGAAGTCGTGCAGCGGGTGTCTCCGGCAGTGGTCACCGTTGTGAACACACTGGCATCCGGTTCACAGGGGTCGCCGTTGCTAGGCGATCTGCCATTTCCACTGCCGGATCAACCCGGTGGATCGGTGCGTCGCGGCAGCGGTTCGGGGGTCATTATCAGTCAGGATGGGTACATCCTCACCAACAATCACGTGATTGAAGGGCATCGTTCTCTGTCGGTCATCTTCTACGATGGTTCGCGTCGTGATGCGACCCTGATCGGCGCCGATCCGCTGATGGACCTGGCGGTGGTTAAGGTCGATGGACCTGTGCCCGGTGTGGCGACGCTTGGCGACTCCGACGCGCTCCAGCCGGGTGAAACAGTTATTGCGATTGGCAGTCCGCTTGGCGACTTTCGCAACACAGTGACCGTCGGCGTGGTGAGCGCCCTTAACCGTTCGCTCGGCGCCAATGCGCCCGAAGCGCTGATCCAGACCGATGCAGCGATTAATAGCGGGAATAGCGGCGGTCCGCTGATCAACCTGCGTGGCGAAGTCATTGGGATCAACACGCTGGTTGTGCGTGGGAGCGGGCTAGGATCAGCGCCGGTGGAAGGGCTTGGATTCGCAGTGCCGAGTTCGATTGCGAAGCGGGTGAGTGAACAGTTGATCGCCAATGGCAAGGTTGTCTATCCGTTCCTTGGGGTGCGTTTCGGTACAATCGATGCCATGCTGGCGCTCGACAACAATCTGCCGGTCAACGCCGGCGCACTGATTGCCGCTGTCGAGTCCGACGGGCCGGCTGCACGCGCCGGTTTGCGCAGCGGTGATATTGTCACGAAACTCAACGGCAAGCCCATCGGTCCTGGGCAGTCGTTGCGCGCCCTGCTGCTGGAGTACAAACCGGGCGATGTGGTGACGCTCGACGTATTGCGTGATGGTCAGCAACTGTCGCTCGATGTGACGCTGGGGACGAGACCGGATTAGTGTCAGCGGCAGGCAATGAGTGATGGAAGCGGCAGGGAGAGATTGTTGTCTTTCCCTGCAATCGCGTTCCTCACGCCTTCGCCTGCCGTAGCGCCGCTGCCGCCTCGAAGGGATCGACCGTGACGCACCCGGTGGCGAACAGTTCCATTGCTCCCCAGTCGTTGCGCACGTTCAGCGCCGGTCCGCGATCAGCAAGGCGTGCAATGACCGGCATGCCGCTCCAGGCGCCGGTTTCGTCGCTGAAAGGCGGCAGTGCAATGCCGGCATTGAAAGAGCGCACGTTGTGATGATCGATCATTGTTCGCAGTGCAGGATAGAGCAGCGTCGTCAGTTGTTCGGCGAGCGCTGCTCTATCCGCGGTTGATGGCAGCAATGCCACGATTTCACGATTGCGCAACGGTGTCAGGTGGACGAACACGTGACCGGCTGGCGTATCGGCAATCAGCAGATCCAGGTGCGCGTGCACATCGATGAGATCGGAAAAGTAACGTGCGACCTCGCCATACTGGAGCGCGGCGCGGCGCCAGAGTTCTGGTCGGGTATAGTGCATACCGCGCGCCAGCGACATCTGCAGGTGCCCGTGGGCGATGGTGGCGCCGCTGCGCGGCAGGCAGTTCCAGGTGATCATTGGATAGATCGCCTGTGGGTCGTGCCGGTGCGCCGTTTCGAGCCAGTGCAATGCCACCTCCAGGTAGTCGGCGAACTGGTTGCGATCAAAACGGAGTGGATGCGGTTCATCGAACACCACCAGACCGTGCCATCCATCGTATTTGGCGATGTTCGACGCGGTCACACAAAAGCGGCCCCGGATGCGCCCGAAGACATCGGCGCTGGTCGCCTGGAGCGGTTGCGCAAAAAAATCGAGGTCGTTCAATTCCGCATCAATCCAGGCGTGCAGATCGGCGTCGCGTATCGTTTTCCCGGCAGGTCGCAGCGCGCGCAGCGGGTTGAACAGGGTTCCTTCGAGGGTGAAGCGATTGACGACTCGGACAATGGTTTGCCGACGCACCCGGTCGATGTTGCCAAAACTGCTGCTGACCCATGCCTCCATCTCGTGGGGAATAAGCGCCTGTCCTTCGGTGCGCTGGACGAAGAACAAGCGCTCGCATCGCATACGATCCGCCGGTGGCAGCGCGGCAATTCGTTCGGGGAGTTCGGTGATCATAACACTGCTGATTCCTACGACAAGATATGTGGTAGTATACCACTCGGCTATTACAGCGGATGAGCTCACAGGTGCGGTCAAGAGTCGAGGTCCGGCGCCGTGCTCCAACCGGGCGAAGCCCGCCATTTTTCATAGCCGCCCCCCGCAAGCGGGGTGTTAAGGGGAGCAGCTATTGCAGCGAGCGAAGCCCGTCTACGCGAGCTCTGACGGATGGTGTTCTGGCGGACCGCGAATGCTGTCAGGACGGTGGGACGTGCGCTGGCAGGTTATGCTCCTGGCGCGTCTGCCAAACCTGGGGGAGTGCACCCACGCGCTCCGGGGTAAAACCCGTCGGGGCACGGTGGCGCCGTGCCCCAACCGGGCAACATCTGTCAATCGCATAGCCGATAGATAATAGTATCGTCTGTTCCATACCAGGTTTTATGATAGACCGCGTCGTACACACGCAAGCCATGATGCTGCAAAAATTCTGTCTTCTCATCCTTCTGACGACTCTGGTTGCATGCAGCGCTCCAATGAGTGGAGTGACTGCACCGACATCTGAAGCATCACCGACAATCAGTGCAACAGCAACTGCTATCCCATCTCCAGTTCCGACACTCACCCCTGTGCCGACTGCCACGCCGGAGCCGCGACTGGCGGAAGGGGTCTATGTTGCCGGTATCGAGGTTGGCGGATTGACGCCTACCGAAGCGCGGCAGGAGCTGGCGACACGCCTGGCGCCACTGTTGCAGCCGCTCGATGTTCGGGTGGGCGATCGGGAAATCCTGCTGCGACCCGACGAGATCGGAATGCGCATCGATTTCGATGCCATGCTCGACGCTGCGCGCACTGCGTCGATCGGTGAGCGTGCGCCGTTGCAGATCGAGTATGACGAAGACAAACTGCGTGCGGCGCTGGTGGCGCTGAACGAAGAAGTCAGTGTTCCGGCGCAGTTTTCGGTTGTGACCGAGACGAAAACGATTTCGCGCAGTTTTGTGATGAGCGGTGGATTGAGCATTGATATCGATAACGCGATGCAACAGATCGATGATCGCCTGCGTTCGGTGGGTGCGCCGCGGCGTGTGACGCTCACGCTTGCACCGCAGCGCGGACCGGCGCTGCGTCCAGACCCGCAGATGCTTCAGGAGCAACTGAACGCCATGGCAGACTCCTGGCGCGGTGTGATCGGCATCTATGTCTACGACCTGACGAATGATGAAGTGGTTGCTGCGTTCAATCCAGATACCGCATTTGCAGCAGCTAGCACGATCAAGATGCCGATCATGCTCAACGCCTACATCAATCTGCCTGAATTCACTGAAAAGCAACAAACGGCGCTGCGCAAAATGATCGTCGATAGCGACAATCTAGCTGCAAATGCGCTACTTGCGGCGTCCATCGGCGGTGTTGGCACCGAAGATGCCATTACAGGCGCAGAGCAGATGAGCGCAATGCTGGCAGATCTCGGTTTTCCTGAAACCTTTCAGTATGTGCCGTTCGAGGCGCAGGATTACATCAAACTCATGAAACTGAAGGTGAAGGCAGGTCCTGCTCGTGGCGGAAAGCCGCCCTATACCGATGCAGGGCGCTATCTGCGCACCACGCCGCGCGAAATGGCGACATTGTACGTGGAAGTTGATCGCTGCGCGCGCGGTGAAGGGTTGCTGCTGGAGCGTTTCGACGATATGCTGACGCCGGAACGCTGTCAGGAAATGCTCGACAATCTGGCGGAAAACGGCGATCACCGGCGTATGATCGCCGGTATTCCTGACGGGGTGCGCGTCGAACATAAAAGCGGATGGATCGATGATATGCAGGCGGATGTCGGCATTGTTCGCTCGCCCGGGGGCGATTATGTTGTCGCCATCTATGTGTATCGACCGATTGCGTCAGGCGATGCGCCGGTTCCCGACCGGATTATGATGTCCACTATCGCTGCATTTTCACGTCTGGTCTATACCTATTTCAACCCGCTGATCGCATCGTGAGTTATGAGCTCTCAAGTACGGCTGCGCTGCACACCATCGTTATAACCTGACTCGCCTGCGCGCTCCGGGGGAGAACTCCGTCGTGGCACGGCGGCGCCATGCCCCAACCAGGCAGCGGTTGCGACCCACCGCATCGACGTGCCCGCCGCTGCGGAATGGTGGAGGACTATCGGCTATCGCCTATTAGCTAGTGTCCATTCACCTTATGGCGTTGTCGGGGTGCTGCGCGCCGTCGGGGTGGGCGTTACGGTAGGTGAAGGTGTTGAGGCGTCGGTTGCGGTAGCCTCTGGCGTCTCGGTTATCGCCGATGTTGGAGTGATGGTGGGCGTGGGCGTTGCAGTAGGTTCGGCAGGAGTGGTAGTGGGCACGACGACGGGAAGGAGCGGCGTTGGTCCGCGCAGATCGAGCGCTGTATCACCGGCGATGTCGCTCAGTCGCTGCAAAAATCGCTCAATACGCTGGGAACGGCGGTCGAGTTCCTGCAACACCATAGCACGCCCCGCTTCCGCGGTTGCAAATGCATTCACCTGATCGCGACTCAGGCGGGCATCGGCGACGAGTGTGGCATTCTGTGCGACGACTACCGTCAACTGTTCGCGCACCTGTTCACGCAAGACGCGCACATCATCAATGGTGTTTCGGATGTCGCTGAGCGCTTCACGGTCATCGCCGGCGCGTCGGGCAAGGTCGGTAACGTCGGTCGCGACTGCATCGGCGCGGCTGACAAGTGTCGCGTTGTAGGCTTCGAGCGTTGCCACCTGTGCTTTTGCGGCGGCCAGTTCACCCGGCGTGGCGGGCGTGAACCCCAGCCAGAGGAGTGTTGCGCCGGTTGCCAGCAGTGTGATCGTCGTCGTAATCAGGATGACCAGGAAGGCAGACAGCAGGCGGGCAAAGAATCCGCCGCCTCGACGTGCCGGCGGCGGTGGCGGTGTGGCAGGCGCAGACTCAGAAGGGTTGGTCATTGGATGTCGTCCTGATGTCAATCACCCGGAACGCCAGGCGATGTTTCACCGCCACGATTGCTATCAGCGGCCGGAGATCCTGCATAGATCGAACGTTCCACCACTACCGGCTGTGTTGCGCGCACCGTTGCAGAAATAATTGCCTGATTGGGAAAGAGTTCGTGCACTGCCATCGTATAACGCGAACCGGCGGGCATCACCAGCGATCGGCTGGCGCGTGAGCCGTCTGCCAGGATAAAAGCTACATCGATGCGCGCCTGGCCAGGCGATGGATTGCTGATTAACAAATACTGCTGGTAATCACCGCTTGTGCGACCGTCGGCGAAGCGCCATGAGTAGGCTGGCGCCATCACCCCCGGACCCGCCGTTCCTGCGGCGCCGTTGCGCCAGTAGAGCGCCCGCTCTGCAGCAACAGGACGATCAGAGACGATAGTCGTCGCGACCCCCAGTTCTGGTACGACGTCATTGACATCGATCGACAGGCGCGCGAGCGGCGGAATGGCGTAGCGCCGCGCCAGCGATGTCCCGTCGGGAGTCAGGAATCTCACAGTGATATTAGCACGGTCGCCATTTGGGTTGACCACCAGCAGCGACATCCGAAACGGCGGCGCCGTGGTTCCCTCGGCAAAATACCACTCCCGTGAAAGTTCGGTCATCCCCGGCGATGCGTGCATACCTCCGCTGGTGAGCGTGCTGCCGGGACCAAAAATCATCGTGCGTTCGGCGACGATCGGCTGGCTGGCGGTGACTCGCATGCCAAAAGAGGCATTTGGCAGCAGATCGCCCATCACGATCACAACCCGTTGCTGGGGCAACAGCGTGATCGGTTCGTTATCGAGCGGCGGATACACGAAGGTTGTTCCATCGTTCGTGATCAGGAGCACACGCGCGCCGACCGGCTCGGATTGCGGATTGAACAGCACCAGAAAGGTGCGTTTATCCCCTTCGGTCGAACCTTCGGCGAAATACCAGATGCGTGATGGACGCACGATGCCTGGCTGCACACTCAGGTCGGCGCCAAAGTTCATGAAGCGTTCCGCAATAACTGGCGCGTTGGACTCGATAATCGCCGGTGCATCGGGGGTATCGTTGAAGATCTGGTTGATCACCAGGTTGGCGCGTGCACCGGGTGCAACGGTCGTCTCACGGATGACAGCAGCGCCTGGCTGTCGCACAATAATAAAGCGAACATTTGCAGGTTCACTGCCGGGATTGAGCACCGTCAGGCGTTCTTCGTAATCACGCGGATTGCCCTCGGCGAAGAACCAGCGTGATCGCACAATCGCAGCGCTGACAGACTGCCGGATCTGCGGCAGCGCATCGCGCAGCGCATTCGAGGGATCGCCGGCGGAAGGCGCCAGGTCACTATGGGCAGCGATGGCGGGTCCGACCACGCTGGCGCCATTGAGAGTTATGACCCGCTGGCCGGTTGGTTCGACGCGGTACGCATCGCAAAGCCATGCCAGCAGCGTGCGGAGCGCCTCGAGTTGCAGTGCAGGCGGAGTGCTCTCGCCGATGAGCGCGATATGCACTGCTGCGCCGCCGCTCAATTCAGCGACCGATGCGGTTGGGCCCCCACCCCGTCCCTCGAAGATCGTCCCATCACGCCCGATCACGTAGTGATAGACCATATCGTTCAATCCGAGGGTCTGCTCGTGGTACGTGGCGAGTGCGCGCAGGAACGGCAATGGATCATCGAGCGAGTCAGTGCCGATCTGATGAAGCACGATGCCCTGAGGGTTCGACCGTGATCCGCGATAGGCGCGGGGATTGCCGCCAGCCCACGATGAACGTGTGAACACGTTTGGCGGCGGCGTCAGCGTCGCCGGTCCGCCGACAGCCGGAATGGCGCCGATGGGGCGCGGCGGTCCGGCGCTTGTGTCGAAGTAACTGATGCTGACGTCGCTCAACAGTGGCGAAGCATTCGGGACTGTGCTGCTCAAGGTTGCGCGGAACTGCAAAGTACGCGTATCGGGCGGCAGCGGGAGCACCCCCTCAGTCGTGAAAGCGTCCGGGGTCGATCTGGCGCGCAGTTCGCCACCTGTCAGCGGCTGCCAGGGACCCAGTTGATCAGGAGAAGGACCCCCGCGAATCTCGAGCGTGAGCGTTGTGCCGGGTGGAACATCAGCGTGCCAGGCAGCGCCTGCCGCGTTCAGAGTCGTGGTCAGCGAGATCGGTTCAGAGACGAACGTACCGCGGGTTGCACCGCGTTCAAGGCGCAGTTCACCGTCGGCATTCGTGATGATCTGCACATCGGTGCGCGTTCCACGCTGCCAGTCCGCTTGGGTGCTGAACACAATCCGCCCCGACTGCACCGGCGCCTGAGCGAACGTCTGCGGCGGAGTGATGCCGATGATGCTGCCGATCAATAGAGCCGCAACAACCAGGCGGTGCATAGCATCTCCCTGGACAGCGATCAGGGACGAAGGGATCTGAGGTTCTGACCCCTCCCCCCTATTCTGCTGGCTTCAACGCTTCCACGTGATACACATTCGTCGAGTCATACAGAATCCAGCCTGCACTGGCGTCGAACTCTTCGACTGCACGAATCTGCGCCCGAACTTCAGCTGGCGTATATTCGACAATCTGGTCTTTCGGAACCCAGATCAGGGTAAAATCCTGCAACCATGGTCGTAAGAGCGCTCGTTTCCCGTCGATTTGCTTGAGCGCTGCGGTCATTGATTTCTGAATAACCTCGTAGGGATACTTCGCCGGATTATCGAAGCCGAATTCACCTGGACCGAAATGCGAAGGGTAGATCATTGGGCTGATGTAATCGGTATACTCCGCCATCATGCTCAGATTTTGCCCCAGCAACTTCGAAGGACCGAAGGCGGTATAGCCAAAGACATCGACCGAAAAGAACGCTCCGGCGCCATTGATGGCCCGATGCGAACGCCTGAGCATTTCGGTGATATTTGCCCAGCGTTCTTCAGTCGTTCCTTCGCGGGAGAGCTGTAGCCGATCTTTATCAGTCGGTGAGAACTCCAGTGACGGGAAGCGAATGTAGTCGTACTGAATCTCATCGAAACCGAGCAGCGCCGATTCGACCGACAGTTGAATATTATAATCCCAGACATTCTCATTCCACGGATCGAGCCAGGCATAGCGAATACTCGGCGCGGGATAATCGTAGAAAATCCCGCCGGTCGTGCGATCCTTTGCCGCCCACTCCGGCTTCGCCTCAGCGAGCACATTGTCGTGGCTGAAGATATGGACGCGCGCGATGGTGTAGATACCCCGTCGTTTTGCTTCATCGAGGATGGCGCGCAGGTCCATGTAAGGTTTGAACGTCCCCAGTTCACGCACGATCGGCACCTGCGAGTCGTAATAGACCAGCCCCAGGTCGTTGCGCAGATCGGACTTGATATCAATCACGATCGCATTCAACTCGGTAGCGTCGATAATATCGAAGTACTTCATCAACAAGTCCCAGCGCGCTGCGACCGCTGACGTGACATAGAGCGCCTTCGAGTAGAATGGCTCGAGTTCGAGCGTCGTCGGCACACTGCCGGGGCGCAGTTCGATGACGGCTTTACGATACCCTGGCGCCAGCACCTGGAGATATCCCTGCTCTGGAATGCCTTCGAGGGTGAACGATCCATCGGAGCTGTTATCGATCCGTGTCATTGCCACATCGCTGCTTTGCAGATTGACGGTTGCAATCACGGTGGCATTGCGGATCGGCTGTTTCGACCGTGCATCGATCAGGATACCGTTCAGCGTGTCGGGACGAAGCGCCGCATCGAGCGTGGTCGTGCGTTCCACCGGCTGGTCGAGGCTTGCATATCCCTTCGCACTGATCGTGATCGTCCCCTGCTCAGGAACGTCCTGTAGAACGTACTGCCCATTACCATCGGTTGTTGTCTGCAGATCGCCAAGCGCCACCACTGCGCCGGCAATCGGGCGTCCGGTATACCTGTCGGTCACTGTGCCACGCAGGGTATCTGGGCGGATCGCGGTATCGAACGACGTCGCACGTGTCACATCGTTGACCAGCGGTGCGTATCCATCGGCGATGACGGTCACACGAAACGTTTCCGGCACGCCTGTCAGCGTGTACCGTCCTTCAGCGTCGGTTGTCGCGCTGATGATGTCAGATGCCCGTACTAGCGCGCCGGCCACCGGCGAACGCGTGTACAGGTCGGTGATGACGCCGCTGAGGGTGTTGGGGCGCACTTGCACCGGGTCGAGGGTGATAATCGGCGGGTCTGGTCGTTCCAGGTTCGGCAGCGTAGAAAGGTCGATTTCCACCGGTTCATACCCGCTGGCAACGACCTTGATCACATCACGCACACTCCAGCGATCGATCTGGTACACTCCGTTCGCATCGGTCGTTACCTGGAGGTCGCCAACGCTCACTGTAGCAACAACTGGTTTCCCGGTGTATGCATCGGTAATCGCGCCGGTGAGCGAAACGGCGGGACGACTGCACGCCGTTGCTACAAGCGTCAGGAGCATTGCTCCAGTAAGAGCGCAGACTCGAAACCACTGCATCAACAACTCCATCCCTTGCATGTATCGCTGGTATTACTCTGCGCGTATGATAAAGGCTTGACAGCGCATTGTCAAGCATGGCTTGATAGTAAATCGATCTATGCAGGAATGTCAAATCATTGACGAAAACCGCGCTGCCGTCCATACAGGGCGATCATCGTCAGTAGGGTAGCGCCGAGCACCATGCGGCGCACCGACTCCTGCATCTGCATGGTTGTCAGCAAGCTGGTAATCAGCGTCAACACCAGCGCACCCGCCATCGTGCCGAAATAACTTCCCTTGCCGCCGGTCAGTAGTGTTCCCCCAACTGCCACGGCCGCAATCGACGGGAAGAGGAACGGATCGCCAATACGAATATGCACGACGCCAGTATTCCCAACGACCAGAAAGCCGCCAAGCCCGGCGAGCATACCCGAAAGTGCATAGGTTCCAATGA
Organism: Roseiflexus sp.; assembly: GCA_041641515.1. Taxonomy (GTDB): domain Bacteria; phylum Chloroflexota; class Chloroflexia; order Chloroflexales; family Roseiflexaceae; genus Roseiflexus. The sequence continues at coordinate 10,618 of JBEPYG010000004.1, read as the reverse complement.
TCATGCCGGTCACGTTGATACCGGAAAGGCGCGCCGTTGTACGATTGGTTCCGATCGCAAAGAGATGCTTGCCGAAGGCGGTGCGTTCCAGCAAGAGCCACATCAATGCGGCGAACACCGCCCAAATCAGAATGGCGCCGGGAATGCCTAACAGAACCGGACGGGCGATCAGTTGCGTCATAACCGGTGCAACTGCGCCGCTGACATTTCCCTGGGTAATGACCAGGATCGACCCGCTGACCACACCTGCCATACTGAGGGTCATTACCAGTGGCGAAATGGAGAGAAACGCCACGCCAGCGCCGTTGATCAGCCCGATCAACCCGCCGACGACCAGCACTGCCAGCAGCGCCGGCAGCACCTGTTCGTTCCTGCCGTTGACAATGGTATAGGTCAGAATCGCAGTCAGAGTGACGACCGCGCCTGTCGAGAGATCGATGCCTTCTCCGCCGCTGATGATCACCAGGGTCTGCCCGGCGGCAATAATACCCAGAAAGACCGAAAGGCGCACGATGTTGATCGCCTGTGCCGTTGCGACATCGAGATTGCCGCCGAAGCCATTGGGCAGGAATCCGCTGAGCAAGAAGAGCGCTATCGCCAGCAGTACAGCGGCGAGCGGCGGTGAAATCGTCAGTCGCTTCATCCGTTCCTCCTGCGCACCAGCCTAATGATACCAGGCATCGCCAGCGCCAGCACAATGATTGCAGCATTCACAAAGGTCTGCCACCAGGTGGCGACGCCGGCAAAAGAGATGATATTTCGTATCAAACCAAGGATCACCGCACCAATGATTGGACCGGCAATGCCACCGGCGCCGCCGGTCAATGGCGTTCCGCCGATCACTGCCGCCGTAATCGACGAGAGGGTCAGCGGATCGCCGACCTGTGCGTTGCCAGAGCCGGTAAGGAGCGTCATCGCAATCCCGCCAAGCGCTGCCATCAACCCGGAGATGACATACGTGCTGAACTGCACCGCCTGCACCGGAACGCCCGTCTCGTAGGCGGCATCGGCTTTGCCGCCGACGGCGTAGAGGTAGCGTCCGTAACGCGTCTGCCGCACGATGCCCCAGGCGACGAGGATCAGCGCAATGATGTAGAACGCGAGCGGCAGCCAGAGGATGATCGTCTCACGGTAGAACGCGGTCAGGCGCGATGGCACGCCGCCGCCGGGGTTGGGGAGGATGAAGAGCGCCAGTCCCGCATAGATGAAACTGGTGGCGAATGTCGTAATAATTGGCTGGAGACGCAAATAGGCGACAAACAACCCATTCAGCGCTCCGGCGCCCATACCGACGAACAGCGCCGCACCCATCACAACTCCGGCTGTGCCCAGATCGCCGCTCAACCCGATCTGGGTAGCGAGCAGCGCGTTGACGACCGAGACGATCGAGCCGACCGAGATGTCGATGCCGCCGCCGATCATCACGATGGCCTGCCCGATAGCGACCAGGATCAGCGGCAGAAAGACGCGCATATTGCTGTTCAGCGTTGTCGGCTCGAGCAGGTTGGGCTGCAGCAGCAAATTGGCGGTAAATGCCACGACCAGCAGCAGCAGCGCAAACAGGTAGGGATGGCGATAGGTCGCCTGCTGCCAGCGCGATTGTTTCATGGGGTCTCCCTGCGAGCAACTCCAAGACTTGCAGCAACCAGATTGGCAGTCGTCAGTGATGCGCCGGCGAGTTCAGAACTGATCCGCCCGTCGTGCATCACGAGCAGCCGGTCACTCAGACCGATCAGTTCCTCGTCGTCGCTGCTGTAGAGGATCACCGTGGTTCCTTCGTCGCACAGACGGGTGAGCAGGCGATAGAACTCCGCTTTGGTGGCGATATCAATCCCTTTTGTCGGATCGTCGAGGAGCAAGATGCGCGGATTGCGCAGCAGCCATTTGCCGATGACCACTTTCTGTGCATTGCCTCCAGACAGGGCGCTGACCGGCGCATCAAGCCCTGCCATTTTCAGGTCGAGGCGTGTTGCGATAGCGTCGGCGTGCTGCCGCGCACGCTTCATGCGCAACGGGAAGCCATAGTCGCGCCACGACGGAATGAGCAGATTTTCCAGGATCGAGCGAATGGAAAGCAACCCCTCACCGGCGCGATCGCCTGGCACAAGCGCCACACCCTGCTTCATCGCCTGCCGTGGATGGGTAAAATGAACTGGTTGGTTGTCGAGCAGGATGCGCCCGTTGTACGGTACGCCGCCAAAGATCGCAAGGAGCAGATCGCGCTGCACTTGCCCTTTCAGACCGCCGATGCCCAGCAATTCTCCCTCGTGCACCTGCATGCTGACCCCACGGAGCACGCTGGTGCGCAGATCATCGATCTGCAGCACGACACGCCGCGTCGCCAGATCATCGGGCGATAGACGGCGCCGATCAATCGCGCCGCCGGATGTTTCGGGCGCCATCAATGCCACAAGGTCGCCGGCAGCTGCGTTCTTCATCGTCCCCTCGCCGACCGTCTGTCCGTTGCGCAACACAGAATAGCGATCGGCAATCTGTTCGATCTCGGTCATACGGTGGGAGATAAAGATGATGGCAATGCCCTGTGTTTTCCACTGCCCGATCAGATCGAACAGTCGCTGCACCTGGCGGCTATCCAAGCTTGCCGTCGCTTCGTCCAGGATCAGGAGGCGCGGATTGACGCTGATCGCCTTGAGGATTTCAACGATCTGTCGTTCGTCGGGGAGCAGCGCAGCTACCGGCGTATCCGGTGTCAGGTCGGCGCGGAATGTCCCGGCAAAGAGTGACAACAACGCCTCGGTGCGTTGCCGTTCGATCCGATGGTTAACCAGAAAGCCGCGCCGCAACGGCTCGCGGGTGAGCCAGATATTCTCGGCGACGGTCATCTGCGGTATCAGACTGAGTTCCTGGAAGACGGTCGAGATGCCGGCGTCCTTCGCGGCGTGCGGCGATTCGAAACGGACAGAGCGACCATCGAGGAGCAGTTGCCCCCCATCGGGGGCAACCACTCCGTTGATGACCTTGCTGAGCGTGCTCTTGCCGCTGCCATTCGCCCCGATCAGCGCCAGCGTCTCACCGGCGTCGATCTCCAGATGAGCATCCGTGAGCGCCTGGACGGCGCCGTATCGCTTGGCGACATTGCGAACAGCGAGCATGGGCGGCATGGCGCTACTTCACGAAGAACTGCTGCACCTCCTCGTCGGTCATGATGCCGTCGAGCAGGTACGTTGCCGGTTTATCTTTGCACACGGTCGTGAACACTTCCTGGAAGTTGTCTTTCGTGACGATGATCGGCACCGGAATGACGAACGACAGACCATTCGCTCCACCGAGTTTGGTCTTGTCCACCTGCTTGCCCTGCAGCATATTGACAGCGATGCGCAGACCGGTTGGCGACACGCCAGGCGGATTGGCAACAGCGATGGTCTCGAAGTTGGGGTCTTCCTTCAGGCGCTGATCCCACAACTGCAGGAACTGGCAGCGTCCTTCGCCGACGAGTACGGGCCATTTCGGCGGGTTGGCCGCCATCACTGCCTGCATCGCGCCAATCGCCATGCCGTCCTGTGTCCAGTAGCCATCAAGGTTGGGAAATGAGGCCAGGAAGTTCGACATCACCTGCTGACCGGTGGCTTCGTCCCATCGTCCGGTTTCACGCCCCAGCACCTTGATGTTGGGATAGTCTTTCAGCACCTCCTCGACGCCTTCCATGCGCGCGACGTTTGCCGGGTGCCCGGGGAAGCCTTCGATCAGCACGATGTTCCCCTGTCCGCCGAGTTTCTCCGCCAGCCAGCGGGCCGAGATCTTCGCCCACTCCTTCTGATCGATGCCGACGTTGTAGACGCCGGGGGTATTGAGTTCCTGGTCGACCGAGATGACGATGATGCCTTTGTTGATCGCCTCCTGAAGCGTGTCGTTGAGCCCGTTGACATCGCTGGGGTTGACCAGGATGGCGTCGACGCCCTTGTTGATGAGATTCTGCAGCTGCTGAATCTGACCGGCGACATCGGTATCAGCGCTTTCGATCACGAGTTCATTCGTGATCCCCTGTGCCATATACTCCTTATTGACCTCGATCAACGACTGGATCATCTGAGTGCGGTATTCGCTGCTGATGAACGGGTTGGAGATGCCGATCGTGAACTTTCTGCCTGCCGGCGCCGCAGTCGGTTGCTGTGCAGGCGCGGCTGTCGGCGCGGTGGTGGCAGGAGTTCCGCCGCATGCAGCTATGAATGTGGCGAGCATCACTACAGTCGCAAACAATGCGATAAGGCGGCGATTCATTGCCTGTTCCTCCCTCTTGAAAAAACCAAGAACTAAGTAGAATCGAGAACCGCGAACTGAGAACCGGGTTACCTCCTCTCTAGATTATCCCTGGCAGTCGCCGGTATGTCTGCGATGTGTTGGTGAGAGCAGAGTATCCGACGTGTGCCGGCTGATTGTTCGATCGTGGAACCTTCTCGTTCGTTCGGGTGACCACGCTGAGCGTCTGTGCTGGGGATTGTAGATCAGAGTGCTGAAACGATCAAGCGAAAGCATGGGGAAAGTGATCGTTTTTTTGAAATCTTAAGTCAGGGATCTTATGCGTCCAGTATCATGCGGACTTTCTGCAGCAGTTCACGCGGGGTAAACGGCTTCAGGAGGGTAGGCGCATCCATCGCTGTTCGCCTGAGGGAGTCTGGTTCAATCATATAGCCGGTCATGAACAGTACCCTGATCTGCGGGTGCGCAAGTGTCAGGCGATCGGCCAGCAACGTGCCGCTTGTATGAGGAATGCCGTGATCGCTCAGCAGAAGGTGGACAGGGGTGTGGAGTCTGGCAAGGGTCATCGCCTCGTCGTCGTTGCTTGCCTCGAGCACCCTATACCCATGGGTGCGCAGCACCCGTGCTGCTAGAGCGCGCACAGCCGGATCGTCTTCAACCAGCAGGATCGTTTCCGAGCCATTGAGATCGGCGGTGTGTGCGGTGGAGTCGGACGTGCTCGACTGCGACAGATGGGCGCGTGGCAAATGGATCGTCACTGTTGTACCGCAACCAAGCTCACTCATCAGATCGATAGCACCGCCATGCTGGACGATGATACCGTAGCAGGTCGCCAGTCCGAGCCCCGTCCCTTCGCCCGGTTTTTTCGTGGTGAAGAATGGCTCGAATGCGCGCTGGCGCGTTATCTCGTCCATGCCGACGCCGGTATCGCTGACGGTCAACCGAACATACTCACCTGTTTGCAATGAAGGATAGAGATGATCGGTCGCTTCATCAATAACGGCATTGGATGTCGCGATGGTCAAGATGCCGCCGTTGTTCATTGCATCACGTGCATTGACCGCCAGGTTGATCAGCACCTGCTCGATCTGTCCCGGATCGGCGCGCACGCTCCAGAGGTCAGGTTCGAGATGCGTCTCGAGGGTGATCGTTTCGGGGATCAGGCGGCTCAACAGTTTTTTCATGTCGAGAATAAGCGTATTCAGGTTGATGGGACGCGGATCGAATTTTTGACGATGGGCGAATGCCAGCAACTGGCGTGTCAGCGCGGTCGCGCGTTCGGCAGCCTGCTGGATTTCGCGCAATTCGACTGTAGCCGGGTGGTCGTCGGGGATCAACTCGCGCGCCAATGTTATGCAGCCCATGATAACTGCCAGGAGGTTGTTGAAATCGTGGGCGATGCCGCCTGATAAACGACCAAGGGCGTCCATTTTCTGGATCTGGAGCAGGCGTTCCTCCAGTTCGCGGCGCGCAGTAATGTCGCGCCCGATCACGATGGCGGCAGGTGCGCCATCGATGTCGACCGATTTGATGTCACACTCGAACCAGCGCCAGGAACCGCTGGCGTGATAGTACCGTAATGTCGCCGTGGTGCGTTTGCGTTGCATCACTTCCTGCCAGTACCGAGCGCTGTTCGGGATATCATCAGGATACAGATTGTCGAACGCATCCTGCCCGATCAGTGACTCCGCATCATACCCCAGCAGATGCATTGCCGAAGGACTGACATAACGGAAACGGTGATGTTCGTCGAGGATGGCAATCAGGTCGGACGTGTTCTCAGTAATCAGACGATAGCGCGCCTCGATCGCGCGCAGTGTTTCCTCGGAGCGGCGCTGCGCCTCGATCGCACGCCACTGGCGGATTGCACGCTGCACCACGTGCGGCAGTTCGATAAATGCCGCCTGACTCTTGACGATGTAATCGAGCGCTCCTGCACGTATCGCTTCAACCGCCACCCGCTCATCACCGTAGCCGGTCATCAGAATGACCGGCAGCGGGTGTGATGGGTCGAGCAGTTCCAACCCGTCGCCGTCCGGTAGTCGCCAGTCACACACGATCAGATCGAAGCCGGAACTGCTATGACTGAGCAACGTGCGCGCTTCCTGGAGGGTGTGCGCCACCGACAGATCGAACAGCGATTGCCAGGCGTCAAACGCGCGCCGAATAAGTTCGATGTGCCATTCATCATCTTCGATGAGCAGGATGCGTATCTGTTCGAGACCAGCCACAGTCGCTCTCGAGTTATGCCGGGGCAACCGTGTTGCGCGTCAGCCAGTAGTCCCCGACGTCACGCATAAGATCGCGAAATTCCTCAAAACCGAACGGCTTGACCAGATAACTGTTGGCGTGCGCATCGTAGGCGCGAATGACATCGCGCTCTGCCGAGGATGTGGTCAGGACGACGACCGGAATGCGACGCAGGTCTGCCGATTGTTTGATGCTCTTCAGGACATCGTGCCCATCGATGCGTGGCAGCCGAAGGTCGAGCAGAATCACGTGCGGACGCGGACTTTGATCCGGTTCGATCCACGCTCCACGACGATGCAGGTAATCGAGTGCGCTTTCGCCATCGCTTACATGGATGATGTGCGCTGCCCATTGCTCCTCGCCGAGTGTGCGCCGGATCAGTTCTGCGTGATCGTCGTTATCCTCCACCAGAAGAACCCTGAGCGTCGTGTCGGTCATGGTTCACCTCGCGCGGATGTGTGTGTGCGACGGGAAGTGTGAAGTAGAAGGTGGCGCCAGCGCCCTTTCCGTGTGAGTCGACCCAGATACGACCGCCATGAACATCGATGATGCGGCGAACAATCGCCAGTCCAACGCCTGTGCCTTCACTGTGCGGATCGAGTTTATTGAACAGCCCAAAGATTTGCTCATGGTACTGCGGTTCGATCCCGATACCGTGATCACGTACAAAGAAGAGCGGTGCATCACTCGACTCATTGATGACGCCGATCTCAATATTGGGCATACTTTGATTATCGCAGAACTTTATCGCATTATCAACCAGGTTCTGTACTACTTCAACAAGCCGGTTCCGGTCGCCGTGCACAACCGGCATATGTTCAGCGACGCTAATGCGCGCCTGTCGTTCGGCGATCCTGCCGGCCAGCAGTTCGAGCGCCTCCTGCACCACAACGTTGAATGGCACACATTGCGGTTCAGCACGCAGGCGCCCGACCCGCGACAGTTCGAGCAGGTCGTTCAACAGACGCTCCATTTTGCGCACAGCTGCGCTGATGCGCTGGATGTCATTCTGCATCCGCTCCGTGTTGCCTTCCTGCAGATCGCGCTCCAGATAGCCGAGAAACCCCTGGATGGTGATAAGTGGACTCCTCAAATCGTGCGAGACGGTGTAGGTGAAACGCTCCAGTTCGGCGTTTCGTTGTTCGAGTTCGGCGATCAGGCGTTCACGCTCCGCCTGCGCCTGATGCTGAGCCGTCACGTTTCGCGCCAGCACCATGCCGTATTTCACGCGACCCTGACTATCGATCAGCGGCACGTAATGGTAATGGTACACGCGATCCCCATATGGGATTTCGGCTGTGAAGCGTTTCCCGTTGAGAACAGCGCGTATGTTTCCTTCGACCCGCTGGACTAATTCGGGGGGCAGTGTCTCGTAGATTGTTCGCCCTTCGAGCGCCTCTTTCGAGTAACCGGTTGCGGCGAGTTCCGGTCCGTCGGCAAGCATGTACCGCAAGTCATGATCGAAGATAAGCACAGCGCTGTCCGGCAGGTTCGCCGCCAGGATGCGGTAGCGTTCTTCCGAGGCGCGCAGCGCTTCTGCCTGTAATTCGAGCATCTCTGCGCTCTTGCGCGCCAGCGCATAGCTGTGTTGCAACTTTTCATTGAGCAGTCGTGCCACAAATGCCGTCAGGGTCAGAATGGCCGCCAGATCGAACCAGTCGCCGGGTTCGCCGTCATAGGATGAATGTGTCCACCCATATGCTTCTGCCGCAACAATCGCGGCAAGAACCAGAAGGATCACTATTCCCATCGCGATGAATGCGCGACGATTGAGCAGAAGGCTGCCGATAACGATGACGGCGGCATACAGACTGGTGACGGTATCGTGTGCGCCGCGACCGATGATCTGAAGCGAGGCAGTCAGCCCGATCAACACACTAAGCAGGACGAAAATCGAAAGATGCAACCGGCGTGCATAGAGCAGGAACAGTGCAATAAGCGTTCCTCCTCCGCTGATGAGCAGTGCAGTAGCCGGTAGTGATCGTCCTAGCAGGATATTGATGACGGTTGCCACACCTGCAATGCCCAAGCAGACAAGCAGCATCAGGTGCTGAATCTGCGCAATGCGCATCTGTTCTTCGTCATTGAAGCGGGGTGGCTGCAAGACATTGGCAAGCATACGTTTCATCGTTCGGATCAATCCCTCGTGCAGAGTGATTGCAGGCGTGATCAGGCGCTCTGCCGGCAACTGTTCGACAGACGCACCCACAACGCCTGACCTCATCAGATGCGTAATGCGTGGCGCTCACCGGCATACTGGCGACGCAGCCATTTCTCGAGTTCGATCAACACATACCCGATGACTGCAATGGTCAGGATGCGTCCCCATGCCTCGAGACTGATCGGTGCGCTGTTGAGAATCTGGTTCATCCATGGCAGATAGGTGAATCCCAGTTGCAGTAGGATCATGGCGCCAATGCCGACGAACAGCCAGCGGTTGCTGAATGCGCCAATCTGAAACATTGAGTAGGTGAGCGAACGACAGTTGAGCAAGTAGAAGACTTCGATCATGACGATGACATTGACCGCTACCGTGCGCGCTTCGGCGAGGCTAGCGCCAGATTGCAGCTCCCACTCGAACAGCGTAAACGCGCCGATCATGATCAGGACCCCAACCGCCAGAGTGCGCCAGATCAGTGTGGTATCCAGGATCGGTGCATCCGGCTTGCGTGGCGGGCGTTTCATAATACCCGGTTCTTTCCCCTCAGCCGCCAGCACCATGCCGAGTGCGGCGACCGTTGCCATGTTGACCCACAGGATTTGCACCGGGAGCACCGGTAACGCTGACCCGATCAGAATGGCGGTCAGGATGACCAGCCCTTCGCCAACGTTGGTTGGCAGTGTCCAGGCAATGATCTTGGTCAGGTTGTCGAATACGCCGCGTCCTTCCTCCACCGCCGCCTCGATCGTGGCAAAGTTGTCGTCGGTCAGCACCATGTCCGCCGCTTCCCGTGCAACGTCGGTGCCGGCCAATCCCATGGCGACGCCGATATCCGCCTGTTTCAGCGCTGGTGCATCGTTGACGCCATCCCCGGTCATGGCGACAACATGCCCACGTGATTGCAAAGCTTCGACCAAGCGCAGTTTTTGTTCCGGTGTGACCCGCGCAAAGACGGTCGTGCGTTCTGCCGCGTCGACGAATGCGTCATCCGACAGTTGGTCGATCTCATGACCGGTCAACACCGAGAGCTTGCGCCCGCCGTCGAGCCCGATCTGCTCAGCGATAGCGGATGCGGTCAGCGCATGGTCACCGGTGATCATTTTGACGCGAATGCCGGCCTGCTGACAGGCGCGCACCGCTGTGATCGCCTCGGGACGCGGCGGATCGACCATCCCTTGCAACCCCAGAAAGGTCAGCCCGCCAGCTACATCATCGTGGTTCAGCGAGCCGGTTTGGGGGGGCATGCAACCGCGTGCGAACGCCAGCACGCGCAGCCCTTCCGCTGCCAGGTCATCGGCGGCACGATGCACAGCATCGGTATCGCACGGCACCGTATGACCTGCAGCATCGAGCATCGTATCGCAGCGTGCCAAAATGGCTTCCACCGATCCCTTCATATAAACAATGCGCTCCTGGTCAGGGCCGGCGTCGTGAAGCGTTGCCATGTACTGGTGCTGCGACTCGAAGGGAATGGCATCGATGCGTGGCGGAAGCCGATGATTGCGGTGGAGATTCGCCTTGTGCGCGGCGGCGATCAACGCCCCTTCGGTTGGATCGCCGCGTACATCCCAGCGCCCTTCTTTCTCGACCAGTTCGCTGTCGTTGCAGAGAAGACCGGCGCGCAGACATTCTGCCAGCGCGCTGTGCGCGTTCAGATCGACCGGATCGCCGTTGTGTCGGATCTCACCCTCCGGCTGATACCCTGTGCCGGTCGTCTCATACTGCTTGCCACCGGCCACGATGCGCTGCACCGTCATCTGATTTTGCGTCAGCGTGCCGGTTTTATCGGAACAGATGACCGTCGTGCTCCCCAGGGTCTCGACGGCTGGCAGTTTGCGGATGATCGCTCGTCGCCGCGCCATGCGTGTAACGCCAATCGCCAGGGTGACAGTGACAGCGGCGGGCAGCCCTTCGGGAATGGCGCTCACGGCCAGGGCAATCGCTGCCATCAGGGTATCGAGGAATGGCTCATTGCGGAACGAACCGATC
>JBEPYG010000003.1:0-41311 GCA_041641515.1 Roseiflexus sp. | reverse complement strand
CGCGCATCTATCCGGTGCATCCCACGTGACCGCCGCACGTGCTGAAAACTAGTTCATCGCCGGCACGCGCTCGGCATGCCCGTTGGCGCTTTCGACATACTCCTCGGCAGTGTGACCGCGCGCGCCGCGCACCATTGCGATGCGCCCGGTGCGCATCATTTCCCTGATGCCGTAGGGACGGATCACATCGATAAAGTTCTGGACTTTGGAGGGTGACCCGGTCATCTCGACCACCATGGTATTGGCGCCGACATCGACAATCTTGGCGTCGAACACTTCGGTGAGAGCGACGATCTCCGGACGCTTTGCCGGAGGCGCGTGCAGTTTCATCAGCGCCATTTCGCGCTCGACCGTCGGATCGTTCGTGACATCGCTCACCTTCAGGACCTCGATCAGGCGGTAGAGTTGCTTGACCACCTGCTCGACATCTTCCCACTCGACGACGATCGTCATGCGGCTGACGCCGGGGGTTTCGCTATGCCCGACTGCCAAGCTTTCGATGTTGAAACCGCGCCGCCGGATGAGACCGACCACCCGGCTGAGCACGCCAGGACGATCCTGCACAAGGGCGACGATGGTGTGTTTTTTCATGGGTGCACTTCCTTATAATGCTATGCGTTATGAGGCGATTCCAGGATCATCTCGCCGATACTCTTGTTCTGCGGCACCATCGGGAAGACATTGACCTCGCGCTCGACGCGGAAGTCGATCAATACCGGTCCGTCGGTCGCGTAGGCTTCCTCAATAGCTGCCTCGACCTGACTGGTATGTTCCACGGTGATGCCCTTCCAGTAGTACGCCTCCGCCAGTCTGGCAAAATCAGGACCGGAGAGGGGTGTGCCGCTGTAGCGCTTATTTTCAAACAGTTCCTGCCACTGGCGCACCATGCCCAGGTAGCCGTTGTTGATTACCGCAATCTTGACATTCTTGATCCCCTCCTGAACGATGGTCGCCATCTCTTGATTGGTCATCTGGAAGCCACCATCGCCGCAGACAGCCCACACGACATCGTTGGGATGCGCAATGGCGACGCCGAGCGCCGCCGGTACGGCGAACCCCATTGTGCCTGCGCCGCCAGAGGTGATATGGGTGCGTGGGCGATACCAGTCGATCAACTGCGCTGCCCACATCTGATGCTGCCCGACGTCGGTGACAACGCGATAGTTACCGCGGCTGTTGAGCGCTTTCGTGAGAGCTGCATACACATCGTGCGGCGGCAGACTCATGTTCTCGGTTTCGGTGCGGTTGAGGTACTGCTGCTTGGGTTGATGCTTCACCTGCATCTCGCGAATGTGCTCCATCCAGTCCGAAGCGTGACCGTGCAGAGCAGCGAACGCCTCGCGGTCGGGCGGGAACTCATCGAGGAACGCCTGCAATGCCAGGCGTGCATCAGCAACGATTGGAACCGTCACTTTGACGTTCTTGCCGATCTCCGAGGGATCGATATCGACATGGATGACCTTCGCGTTTGGCGCAAACGTGCTTGCCTTGCCGGTGACACGGTCATCGAAGCGCCCGCCGATATTGAAGAGCACATCGCACTCCTGAATCGCGCGATTGACATGCACCCAGCCGTGCATACCCGGCATGCCGATGCTAAGCGGATGGTCTTCAGGGAAGGCGCCGATGCCGTGGAGCGTGGTGATCACCGGGATGCGGGTGCGCTCGGCAAAGGCGCGCAGTTCATCGACAGCGCCGGACATGATGATACCGTGACCGGCGATGATCAGCGGCTTCTTCGCGTTCAAAATCAGTTTGATCGCTTCGCGGACCTGCTTGAGATTGGGGCGATAGTTGGGCTTGTAGCCGGGAAGGTCGAGTTTGATGTCCCAATCAGGGACGATAGTGGCCTGTTGTGCATCTTTCGTTACATCGATCAACACCGGTCCGGGTCGTCCAGTCGTGGCGATGTAGATCGCCTCCTCGAAGACGTAGGGCAGGTCTTCCGCGCGTTTCACCAGGTAGTTATGCTTGGTGATCGGCATCGTGATGCCGGTGATATCCGTCTCCTGGAATGCATCCTTGCCGAGCACGTGGGAGCCGACCTGCCCGGTGATCGCCAGGATCGGCGTACTGTCCATCATTGCGTCAGCAATTGCGGTCACCAGGTTGGTAGCGCCTGGCCCGCTCGTACCGATGCACACTCCCAGCCGGCCAGTGGCGCGCGCATACCCTTCGGCGGCGTGTCCTGCGCCCTGCTCGTGGCGGCAGAGGACGTGGCGCAGTTTATCGCGATACTCCCACATTGCGTAGTAGAACGGCATGATTGCGCCACCGGGGATGCCGAACATCACTTCGACCCCGTTGCGGATCAGCGCTTCACACATCACTTGAGCGCCGGTACGCTTTTCGGACATCTGATTTCCTCCCTTTGTACTGATCACAACCTTCCTGGTTCCTGGTCCTGTCATCAATGCTTGCCAGACCCCTGTGCAGACACAGGTTCAGACGCCGCCGTCATCGGCGCCGAATGCGCAACAGTGACACACTGGCGACATCAGTGTCGCATGTGGGGGATTGGTCGGGTTCGACCTTTGAAAGCAACAGGCGCAGGCATGCCAGACGTGCATCGTTGCAGCAGTGACGGCAGCATATGCCCATAAACTTCGAGCCCCTCCCGTGGGTTCGGGAGGGGCTCGTGTCGTTGTTTATCGCATTCCGTCGCGCGCTGCCTCCCAAACGCCTATAAGCCCGTGATAATAATCAGGGCTACAAGAATAAGGCTAAGGAGGAGGCTGACGTTTCGCTGATGCATATTGACTGCGCTTGTTGCAATATTACCGTTGGCGAGTATACATGAAGAAGCGTTCATTTGTCAAGTGGGGCATCACGGACGCCATACTTCTCGAACACGCATGCTGCATCGGCATTGCCGCCGCAGATGACGGCAACCGGCGCTGTGTAGCGAGCGATGTCGACGGCGTTGCCCTGGAGTGCCGCGATCACAGCTGCGCCGGCCGGTTCGACCAGCTGGTTGCATTCCGTCCAGAGCCAGTGCATTGCCTCGACCATCTGTTGGTCGGTCACCAGCGCCACCTCATCGACATACCGCAGCGCCAGGTCGAGGGTGCGTTCGCTGAGCGCGCGTGGCGAGAGGGTATCGGCGATGCTGTGGACGGCGGGCAATTCCACCAGACGTCCTGCGTTGAGGCTGACCGTCATTGTTGGCGCACCGACCGGTTCGATGCCGATGATGCGGATGCCAGGACGCGCCTGTTTGAGCGCTGCTGCCACGCCGCCGATCAACCCGCCGCCGCCAACGGCGATCAGCGCCAGATCAATGCAGGGTGCGTCGGTGAGTAGTTCGAGACCGAGTGTGCCCTGTCCTTCGAGTGTGCGCACATCGTCAAAGGGATGAACGTAGTACAACCCCTCGGCGCGGGCATGCTCGATGGCACGCCGGTGAGCGTCGTCCCACACGTCGCCGTAGCGAAAGATTCGCGCTCCCCATGCCGCAATGCGCCGCTCACGGTCAGCAGAGGCGCGTTCGGGCAGGTAGACAGTGGCAGGGATGCCCAGTCGCCAGGCGGCATATGCCAGCGCCAGACCATGGTTGCCGCCGGAAGCCGCAATTACGCCACGCTCGCGCTGTGCCTGGTCGAGTTGCAGTAGATGGTTGAACACGCCACGTGCCTTGAACGATCCTGAGACCTGCAGATTTTCAAGTTTGATTCGCAGATTGGGATGAAAGTCGCTGCGCAACGCAGGCAGCGGCATGAGCGGCGTGCGTCGGACGAATGGTGCGATGCGCGTTCGCGCGGCATCGATCGCCTGGAATGGGAGAGGATGCTCCATTGCAGAACCTCACACAGAATCAACGCCTGGCAATATCCAAAACATCGCGCAGCATGGCGGCGGCAGTAGGCATCGGATCGGTTTCCAGCGTCGTAGCGCTCTGTCTGCCAGAGATGTCGGTGTAGTAGACCACGCCCATCTCATCGGCGCTCATCCGCGCCAGCGGATGGGTGAGGGGAAGTGGCGTCGGCTGGACGCTCAGATGGACATCATCGCCCCGGTATTCCGCCAGACAGAGGAGCACAATCCGTTCGTCGCGTGCAAGCGCCGCGCGCAGATCTTCTGTTGTCAGCTCGGTGATGCCGCGCACATGGATGTCTGCCAGCCTCGTCGGCCGGTGCAGCACGGCATTGGCAAGAATGGTCAGTTTACTAGCAGCATCCCACCCTTCGACATCAAGGGCAGGGTCGGTTTCTGCCAGACCGCGCCGTTGCATCTCCGCCAGCGCGTCAGCGTAGGCAACGCCCTGTTCCATCGCGCGCAGGATGCCCTGCGTCGTGCCGTTGAGCACCGCCTCGACGCGCACGATCGTCGCACCAGCTAGGTCGCGCCGCCCGATTGCAATCGTTGGCAATGCACCGCCGACACAGGCGCTGAAGCGCAGCGCGGGCCAGTCGCGTGGGTTGCCGCGCTCTTCGGAGTCCTCTCCCATATCGCTGAGCGCGGCAAGCTCCGCATACGCGAGCGCCAGCGGTCCTTTATTGGCTAGGACGGCATGCATTCCGCGCTGCAAGGCTGTGCGCACCGCATCAAGACCTGGTTGTCCCGTCGTCAGGTTGACGGGGGTGGCTTCGAGCAGCATATCCGCTTCGATACGCCGGACGAGATCAACCGGAGAGATGCCGGACGTGCCGCTTCCTGGCAGTGCCGCGACGCTCTGACCGTGCTGTTTGAGCGCCAGAATCGCCGCAGGGTCTAGCCCGTCCGTGTCGATCGCTGCGCCTCCTGAGTCGGCTGCGGCAACCAGACGCAGCGCGACGCGGTAGCGCCTGGCGAGGAGCGTCGCCTGGGATTGCATGATGGTGAGAAAACTGCGGCCCACATTGCCCAGACCGCTGAGAACGATGCGATAGGTGCGCATACTGCTTCATGCCTGTTGCTGACCTGAGCGCATTGTACCACGATTGGATGGGGGATCGGTGGTGAACGTTGCGTGTGGGAAGCGGCAAAGGTGCGACAGCGCGAAGGCATGCCCCCAAACCCCTGCCCGGTGTAAAGATTTCTCATCCAGGCGTTTCAATGTTTTTTCCTTTTCTTGTATGTCCGATGTGTTATATTAAAAGGTACATTATTTGACAAACCAACTGGAAGGAGAAAGCAATGGCGCTGCTCGAAACTGTTGGCGAGGTCTTGTTCGAGAAAACCGTCTTTGGCATTCCAAACATCATCGTTGGCGTAGCTGCCATCGCTGCGGCGCCGGTCGTTGTGCCGGCGCTGCGTCCGGTGACGAAAGCGATCGTTAAGGGCGGCATTATTGCCGCCGACCGGACGAAGGCCACGCTGGGATCGGTAGCGGAGCGCACAAAGGGGGCGTTCAGCGAAGCTGGCGAGCGCTGGGGCGACCTGATCGCCGAGGCGCGCGCTGAGGTGTATGGTGTTGCTGCTGCCCCATCGCAGACACTCGCGCCTGAAGTAGCTGAGTCTCAAGGGTAAGGTTCTGTGTCGTCGGTTTGCAGGGAGGCGCAGCACTGCTGCGCCTCTTTGTGCTACAATGCTGGCCGAAGGACGAGTCGCGCAGGCAGGGAATGATGAGTACAGCATTGACCGATCAGGCGCAGTCCGCCAGCTCGACAGAATCTGCTCCGTGCTACGGATGGCGGTTCATCCGGCGCGAACTGCCAGACGGCACGATTAGGTGGGAGCAAGCGCCGCTGACCTACGAAGACGTATTGCACCCTGAGGAGGGGGATCAGGTGATCCATAGCAGCCTTCATCAGCGGCGCTGGCATTATCTGCGTGAAGTGTTCGAGCGTCAGCTTGCCGATGATCCCACCGCTGTCGTGCTCGATGATGTGCGTATCGAATGGGACGTCCCCGATCTCAAGCCGCACGGTCCAGACCTCATGGTGATCTTCGGCGTCAAAGAGCACAAGAACTGGAGTACGTTTCGGGTATCCGAAGAAGGGGTGCGTCCGACGCTGATTGTCGAGATCACCTCACCTGAGACGCGCGCACATGATGTCGTCACGAAAGTCGATGAGTACGAACTGGCAGGCGTTCCCCTCTACGTGATTGTTGACTCAATTGAACGTCGTGGTCGGCTGGGAGTGCGTCTGATCGGGTACAGGTTGACTCCGGAGGGATATCAGACGCTGACGCCGGACGAGCAGGGGCGGTTGTGGCTAGAGCCGGTGCGGGTCTGGCTGGGAGTGCGCGGCGGCGAAATCATCTGCTACGACGAGGAGGGCAATCCACTCGGCAACCACATCGCCCTGGCGAAGGCGCTGCGCGATGAAGAACGCGCCCGCCAGGAAGCCGAAGCGCGCGCTGCGGAGGAAGAACGCGCCCGCCAGGAAGCCGAAGCGCGCGCCGCTGAAGCTGAAAGACGCGCTCAGGAAGAGCAGCGTGCTCGCATGGCGCTTGAGGAGCGGGTAAAAGCGCTCGAAGAGGCGCTCCGGCGGATGCAGCAGGCTGAGTGATGTCATTTTCGATTGGCGATGGTCGCGCACGCCGTCCTGGTGCGCTTTGACGCAACACCGCGCGCGGAGTGTTCACGTGAAACTGGTGTGAACCCTCTTACTGCGGTCACCGCAGCCACGCTCTCAGCGCTTCGACCTCATCAGTCGCTTCCCACGGCAGGTCGAGGTCTGACCGTCCCACGTGACCATACACTGCCAGCTGCCGGTAGAGATTGCCATTGCACATCATTGCCAGTTCGCGCAACCGCAGTCGTCGGATGATTCCGCCAGGGCGGAAATCGAAATGCGCGGCGACTCGATCGGTCAGCGTATCATCGTCGATGCGACCGGCGCCGAATGTTTCGACGCGCACACTCACCGGTTCCGCAATGCCGATCGAGTAACTCAGTTGCACCTCGCACTGTTCCGCCAAACCAGCGGCAACGATGTTCTTGGCGGCGTGACGGGCGGCGTAAGCGCCAACCCGGTCGATACGGGTCGGGTCTTTGCCGCTCAGTGCTGCACCGCTCTGGCGCGAAAACCCGCCATAGGTGTCCACTCCGTTTTTCCGTCCGGTCAAGCCAGCGTGCAATGCCGGGCCGCCTTCGAAAATCGCGCCTTCCGGGTTGATCTGAATCCGGGTGCGGTCGTCGGGCGCAAACGGCTGATCGGCAAAAGCCGGGTGGATGACCTGTTCCATCAGATCGTTGCGGAGCGTTGCCAGCGATACGCGCGAGTCTTGCTGGCTGGCGATCAGGGTGATGCTGTCGATGCGTCGAGGTATATGCCCGCTGAACGCAACAGCTGCCTGACATTTGGCGTCGGGCGCCAGGTAATGGAGCGACTCCCGACGTACCCGGTCATACTGGCGCATGAGACGGTGCGCGCACCAGATCGGCAGTGGCGCCAGGTCTGGTGTGTGCGCACACGCATACCCGAAGAGGGTCACATTCTCCTGCGCTGTCAGTTGTGCGAGACTGTCGGTGTCGTCGAACCGCGGACGAAGACCGTTCATTTCACTCAAGCTGGTCATAACCGTGCATGTGCGGCCGTTGAATGCGCCCCGATCGTAGCCGGCTTCGAGAATGATTTCGCGCGCCGTGTTGGGAATATCGACGACTGCATCAGCCGCTACTTTGACCGACACGAACAGAATGCCGGTCGAGACAGCGCATTCGGCAACGACCGATGCGAATGGGTCCTGCCGGAGGTAGTGACCAACCAGCGCATCGCTGATCTGGTCGCACAGTTTGTCTGGATGCCCTGCGCTGACCGACTCGGATGTGAAGATGTAGTGCAATGCCATCTCCTCACCTCTCCTCGTGCGTCTCTTCTCTGATACGGGAGTGAACGATCACCTTCTTGATTTCATTGATGATCAATGGCACAATTGCAGCACTCGCCACCATCGCCCAATCGAGCGGTCCAAGCGGTGTTGTGCCGAGAATGCTGCGCAATCCGGGCAGAAACGTTGCCATCGCCTGGAGACCGAGTCCACCGCCGACGGCCAGTGGCATGTAGGGGTTGGGAGGGCATGCTCCGCGCTCGAAGATACTATGGCGCTCGGAACGGCAACTGAGCGCATGGAGCAATTGCGCCGTCGTGATGGCTGCGAACGCGATCGTACTGGCGCGCGGTCCGATGCCGTAACGCGATAGTCCCACCCCGTAGGCAGCCAGGGTGCTCGCTGTCAGCAATCCACCCTCGAACCCGATGTTCTGCAGATCGGCGCGCGCAAACATTGGCGCGTGCGGATCGCGCGGCGGGCGCGTCATGACATCCGCTTCCGGCAATTCGACGCCCAGCGCCAGTTCGGGGAAAATATCGGTCACCAGGTTGATCCAGAGCAACTGGATCGGGTTGAACGGTTCCCCTGCCCCGATAGCGGTCGCTATCAGCGTCACTGCGATCTCGCTCGTGTTGCTCGCCAGAATGAAGTGCACCGCTTTCTTGATGTCATCGTAGATGGCGCGCCCCTGCTCGACAGCAATGATAATCGTTTGCAGATCGTCGTCGCGGATGACGATGTCGGCAACTTCCTGCGCCAGCTGGCTGCCATCGCGCCCCATAGCGATGCCGATATCGGCGGCGCGCAACGCCGGACCATCGTTGATGCCATCGCCGGTCATCGCAACCACACGTCCAGAGCGTTGCAGCGCCTGTACGATACGCAGTTTATGCGCCGGGCTGACGCGCGAGAAGATGTCGATCCGCTGCGCCAGTGAGCGCAGGACGTCTGGCGGCACGTTTTCGAGTTGTGCAGCATCCAGCCCTTCCAGATGCCCGTCGTGGCGCAGTCCGATCTGGCGGGCGATCGCGTGGGCAGTGGCGCTCTGATCACCGGTCACGATGATCGGGTGAAGACCGGCAGCTCGGAAGCGTTCCATCAACTCGCGCATGCCGGGTCGCGGCGGATCGGCAATGCCGGCCAGTCCAACCCAGATCAGGTCGCGACGCTCTTCTGGCGGCTCGCTGCCGTACCCATAGGCAACCCCAAGGACACGCAACGCCTGCCCTGCCATGCGCTCATTTTCGGTCACGATGCGCACACGGTCACGCTCGAGCAGCGGTTGAACTGCACCATTGCACACAAAACGGTTGCACATCATCAGCACCTGATCGGGTGCGCCCTTGATTGCCAGCAACTCGCCGTCGTCGCCGGCATGCCAGGTGACCATATAGCCGCGCTGTTCACTGCGTGGCTGGACTCGCAGCAACGGGTACTGCCGGCGCAATGCTGCGACGTCGATGTTTACATCCAGCGCCGCCTGCACCAGTGCGATCTCGGTTGGCGTCCCCTGCAGGCTGAACGAACCATTGTTCGTCTCGATACGCACGTCACTGCACAGCGTCGTCAGTTGCAAGAGGCGGATCAGTTCGTCGTTACGCTCGCTTGCTGCACCATCTCGGACGTACTGGAACGTCGCCCTTTCGTGCCGGTAGAGAGTCATCCCGGCAAAAACTGCAAGCAGTGTCATCTGGTTCAGCGTGATCGTACCGGTTTTGTCGAGGCAGACATCCTGTACGGCGCCAAGGGTTTCCACCGCGACCAGACGGCGCACGAGAATGTTCCGACGCTCTAGCCGCCGCAGACCGAGTGCCAGTGTGGTGGTGGCGACCGTCGGCAATCCTTCGGGAATGGCAGCAACCGCGAGTGACACAGAGGTTTTCAACATCGCCAGCACACCATGACCGCGGATCAGACCGATGACGAATACACCGCCACAGATAGCTAGCGACAGGAGCGCCAGTTGACTGCCGAGCACCCGGAGTTGTCGCTGCAACGGCGTTTCGGGCTGTTCCGTCTCGGCAAGCATCCGCTGGATCTGTCCGACTTCGGTGGCGGCGCCGGTTGCGACTACTATCGCTCGCCCGCCTCCGCCGGTGACCGTTGCACCGCGATAGACCATGTTGACACGGCTGCCGAGCGGCGTCTCGCGCCCAAGGACCACATCAGCGCGCTTGGCAACCGGAATACTTTCGCCGGTCAGCGCCGATTCATCGACTGTCAGATCATCCGTTTCAATCAGGCGTGCATCGGCGGGCGCCGGCATACCGCGTTTCAGCACGATGACATCACCTGGTACAAGGTCTTCACCCGGCAGGTCGTGCTCAATGCCGGCGCGGATCACGCGCGCAACCGGTCTGGCGCCGCGACTGAGCCCGGCGATGGTCTGTTCTGCCCAGTGTTCGGTGAAAAAGCCGATTCCGGCGTTGATCAGCACCACGCTTAGAATGACGACGCCATCCGCAACGCCGCCGGTTGCAATCGACAGGATTGCCGAGGCGCCAAGCAACGCCACCGGCAAGCTGCTGAACTGCTCGAGCAGCATACTGAGCGTCGAGCGGCGGTGAAGATCCGGGAGTGTGTTGGCGCCCAGTTCGTGCAACCGTTGCCGGGCGACTGCCGGATCCAGTCCCCTGGTCGGCGAAGCGTCAAGAATCCGCGCCACTTCTGCAACAGGCATGGTGTGCCAGGGATGTTGTGGTTGATCCTGATCGGCTTCGTCGGCGCCGGTGAGCACCCGGACCAGCCGCGCCTGCACCTCTTCGATGCTCATCGTTGCGTCAAAATGAACAAGCACCGTACCGGTCAGCGTGTTTGCCGCAACAGCGCGAATGCCAGGCTGGCGCGCTAGGCGTCGTTCGATGCGTTCTTTCTGCGCCGGATTGCGATGCAATCCGTCAGGGCGCAGGCGAACCCTCCCCGGTAACTGATGAACGACGATAACAGTGACCGTTGCGGGTGGCGCAGCGGGGACGGGCGGCGGGGGCAGCGGGGTGATCTCACGGGCGGGCGTCGGTGGAATGGTCAGCAGCGAGAGCGGCGTTGTCTGGCTCAGCACATTGCCAGCCGACACCTGCATGACATCCTGCACACCCTGTGAACTTTCGATACGGCGCAGGCGCACGAGCAGGTTTTCGGTCATCCCCAGCCAGCGCAGCCGCATATCGCCCGGTTTCAGCGTCACATCACCCTGCTCATCGATAGTCAGCGTCAGTCTCCGCTCGACCTGGACGGTCACGACGCCAATCGGGGTGCCCTGGGGAATGGCGTGCGGCTGAGCAAAGTGGAGCTCGATCGCCGGCTGGTCGCCAATGCGGGTGACATACACCTCATCGAGCGACTCGACCACCTGGGGATAGGGCAGGAACTCATCGAGCGCCTGTCGCACACGGCAGGCATCGAGCGCCTCACGCAGCGCTGCCCCCGCGATTAGGCATGGTCCGCGTTTGCTCAACGCCACCAGCAGATCGCGGAAGGTGCCGCCCTTCGCAAACGCCGTTGCGAGGATCGGCAGGAGATCGGCAACTCCCAGCACAGGTGGGAGCGAGGAAGGCTGGACCGTCAGGTCTGTTGTTGTCATGAAGGTCAGGCAGGACGCGCAAAACGCGTATCACTGTTCGGATATAACAACATATGCGCTACACGTGGCGGCTTGCCGCCGTTAACGTTCGGTTCGACGAGCGCGATGCAGCGCCAGAATAGCCAGTGCATTTGCCATCAACGTGCTTGCCGGTCCCAGCGCTTGACCACGCAGCGCCTGAACGATGCTGGCGCCGATGAGCCCGACAAATGCGACTTCCAGTAGATCAAACGAGCCGTTCGATGCGCGCCGGATCACGCGATCAATCTGATCGATGCGTGCCGCTGCAGTGCTCAGCACTGGATTAGCTGCCGGCTGTAGCGCCTCGATATCGAACAATCCAAGAGTGACCGCATCGTGTCGCAAGTCATCGTCTGTGCCGTTGTAATGCAGCAGGATGCTGGCAGTCAGCGGGTTGGCTTCGACATACGAGACCCGCTCGCATGCAGCGAGTTCCCGTTCGATACGCGCGAAATAGCTCGTATCGCCTTTGTGCGCCGGGATGCGCAGGCGCACACGATGTCCAGTGCGATGCGCCACATAACCGATGGGAAGCATATGAGTCACCTTACGACTCGATGCGCACATCTACCGGCGCCTGGTCGGTCGCACGCTGAGTCTGGAGTTCGACCTGCACCTCTGCTGCGATGTCGCTGAGCGTTTCGGCGAGCAGCGCTGCCATTTCGCGCCCGCGTTCATACCCGATGATGGCGGCCTTGACCCCTTGCTTGAGGGCAGGACGAGCTAGCGGCGCCAGCAATGGCAACACATCGCGTGCAGCCAAGGTCGCGCCAACGCCAAGCGCAATACCGGTGAGGAGGCTTCGAGTGTCAGCCACAGTCATCCCTCGATTCGGTGTTCCAGTGAGCGTGCCGATATTATAGCCGCGAATTGGTTATTCCGACAAACGCTTACGGCGAATCGGCGGCAGACATGGCAAACAGGTGATCGATCACGCTTCGGTAACACTCGTAGCAGATCATATTCACCAGTTGCGGCGGCGGTTCAGAGAGACACATCCGCTGAATAGCTTCCTCCACCTCGAACCATCCTTCACCGGGGACATACACCTTTTTGCACCAGCTACACATCGATACAATATCGGGTGATCGTTCGCATTTGGCATCCAGGAGCGCCACATACTCACGCGCCTCCTCGTGAGTGACCCGGCTGTTGAAATCGACGCTTCCATCGGGGAGCGGCGCGATCTGCAATTCGACAACCCGTCGTGCGGTTGGCGAGTCGCACCGCATATGGACTGTGATTGTTTGCCCCCGGCGCACGCGACTCAGGATGAGGCGGTAGAGATGGCGCGTTTCCGGGTCGCTGATGAACTTCCAGAGTGGTCGGCTCCAGACACTGGCGGGGGTAAGGTGGGCGCCGTCGTTCTCACGCGCGAAGGCAAGCCATTCGTCGTTGAAAAAAATAATGCGGTCATGGTCGTCGATACGGTAGGCGAATGTACGAGGAGCAGGAAGGAGTTCCATTGGAAGCCTCTGCTATCCGGCAGAAATGCGCGGCGGAGGCTTTCGTGCAGTGCGCCCCCGTTGCGCGTATAAGGAGTTTGTACGACCATTGCCTCAATCATACCATACACTGTTACATATGCAATGCTCAATTCGTCTTCTGGTATCATGCGTGATGACACTTCTTGACAACGAAGGAGCCATCCATGTCCGTTGCTTCCGCGCCCGTCCTGGGCAACCTGTATGCCGCACGGGCGAAGACGCTTGTCCCTGCTCAGATCTGGCCCGAGCACGAGGGCGACCTCATTTCGCTGGCGTATGGTTTTGCTGCGCCAGAATTGTTCCCCACTGACGATCTCCTGTCTGCGACCGCTGAGGTGCTGGCAGAAGATGCCGCCGAGGGGTTGAATTACGGTCCAACCTACCCTCGGCTGGTCGAGCTGGTGGCGAACCGTCTGCGCGCTCAAGGAACCCCTGCCGAACCGGACAACATCCTGATCGCCTACGGTTCCAGCCAGATTCTGGCGTTGCTGCCCCAGGTGTTTATCGACCCCGGTGATGCGGTGATCGTCGAAGGACCGACATTTATGGGCGCGGTGAGGCATTTCGCGCTGGCAGGCGCGCATCTGATTACGGTCGATGTGGACGAGCAGGGGTTGAATGTCGATGCGCTTGAAGCTACGTTGCGCGATCTGGCGCGGCGTGGCCAGCGTGCCAAGTTCATCTACACGATCCCCACGTTTCATAACCCGAGCGGGACGCTCATGCCGCTGGAGCGACGGCAGCGGCTGGTGGCACTGGCAAAAGAGTACGGCGTGCTGATCGTCGAAGACGATGCCTACGGCGATCTCTACTTCGAGAACCCGCCGCCGTTACGTCTCTCCGCGCTCGATCACGATGGATGGGTGTTGCAGGTCGGCACCTTCTCGAAAATCCTGGCGCCAGGGTTGCGCATGGGATGGGCATGTGGCAGCCACGAGATCATTCAGCGCCTGACCAGTTTCAAGGTCGAGGGATCGAGCGGTCCGTTCCTGACACGGGTTGTCGAGCGGTACTGCGCTGATGGACGCCTGGAGCGCCACATTGCCGATCTGCGTGCTGCGTATCGGGCGCGACGCGACCTGATGCTGGCAACCATTGCGCGCGAATGGCTCCCAGACGTTCGGGTGGCAAAACCCGAAGGCGGCTTCTTCGTCTGGGCGCGTCTGCCGCAGGGCCTGAGCGCGACGGCATTACTGTCCGAGTCGGAAAAGCACGGTGTGACATTCGTGCCGGGGACGCACTTCTATGCCAATGGGCAGGGCGACAATGCGTTCCGGCTCTCGTTCAGTTTTGTGCCGCTCCACCAGATCGAAGACGGGATCACGCGAATCGGCGCCGCGCTGCGGGTGCTCTCTGAGCAGGCGGGTGACTGATGGTCTTTGAGCATAGCCGATATGCGATAGCGTTGCAGACGATTAGCTCGCGCCGGTCAGCTATAAGCTATCGGCTATGACCCGGAGGAGCGCGCCCGTATTCTCCAGAGTGGAACCCCGTTGGGGGACGGCGCCGCCGTGCCCCAACCAGGCGAGCCGAGCGGTTGCGACCCACACGACGTGCCCGCCGCTGCGGAATGGTGGATAACTATAAGTTGCGCTATCATTCCGTTGATTTCATGGGTGTTGCTGGTATAGGACGAAACTGAGGCGATGCCGCTGCGCGCAGTCTGCCTCAGTTGTTCTGAGGAGAAACGTCTTGGAACCAACCGAACGTGACCCCTGGGGTGACCGGTTCAGTGATGAAGAACGCGCCCTTCTTGCTCCGTTCGTGACCGATGTCGATGCGCCGGTCTTCGGTCTGCGCAACCTGCCCGATGTGGTGCGGGGAGCGCTCTTTTCGCGCTACAGTCGCTCCGATAAGAGTCTGCGGCGTATTCTGCTTGATGAGTTCATTCAGGCGCCCGAGGCGGACTTCCAGTCGATCGTGGCGCTTAGCGCCGACGCGGCTGCACATCAGATCGTCGCCGTGCATCGCGCCGAGGCGTTCTATGAGCGCGTGCTGATCGGCTATGGCGATGACTCGGTGGCGGAACTGGGTGGCGCCCATGTCGCCTGTGAGGGGGTCAGCAATATTGCCGCGAAAGCGCTTGAAGACAGCCGGATCGGGATCAGTCCGCTCGAGAAGTCAACCCGCTATGTGGCGTTCAATCGCAAGGTCGAGGGGCGCTACCGCTATCTGCGTGAACCGACTATCATGGCGTCGCGTCACGCCGCTGTATACGAGGCGGCAATGGATGCGCTGTTCGATACCTATTCGGTGTTGATCGAACCGGTGCTCGCCGCCGTTCGCACGCATACGCCCCCTGAAGAGGGGGTCTCGGAACGCGCTTATGCCAGCGCGACGCGCGCCAAGACTTTCGATCTGTTGCGGGGGTTGTTGCCCCTGGCGACGCTGACCAATGTCGGGCTGTTTGGCAATGGTCGCGCGTTCGAGTATCTTTTGACGAAATTGTATGCCTCGCCGCTGGCGGAACTCCGGTCGCTGGCAGCTGCATTGCAGCGCGCGCTGGATGATCAGATTCCTTCGTTCGTCAAGCGGGCGAAGAGTGAGCGCGGCAAAGCATACCAGGCATATCTGCGCGACACGCGCCAGGAGGCGCAGTTGCTGGCGGAGTCGATCGCGTCGCGAGTACGCGCGATCGTTCCGCCTGTCGCCGACGTTGTGCCGGTAACGCTTGTATCGTTCGATCCTGATGCCGAAGCGCGGGTGGTGGCAGCTATTCTTTACCCGCATCTCGATGTGCCATTGGCGGAAGCGCGTGCCATAGCAGATACCATGTGCGCCGACGAACGCGCCGGTGTGATCCGGGCATATGCCGGCAGACGCGAGAGTCGCTTCCACCGTCCAGGTCGAGCGTTTGAGGAGGCGCGCTATACTTTCGACCTGTTGGCAGACATCGGCGCCTACCGTGATCTCCAGCGCCACCGGATGTTGACCCAGGAACGGCAGCGGTTTGGCGTCCATCATGGCTATGTCGTTCCGCCAGAGATTGATGCATATGGGGTGGGGGCGCCGTTCCGCACCGCGCTGGAACAGGCCGGCGCCTGTGTTGCGGCGATTGCCGCCGATCTGCCCGATGAATCGCAGTATGCTGTGCCGTTCGCGTACCGCGTGCGCTGGCGTGTGACCCTCAACCTGCGCGAGGCGTACCATCTGTGTGAGTTGCGCAGTGCACCCCAGGGACACCCCGGCTATCGGCAGATTGCGCAGGAGATGTATCGCCGGATTGCCGCCGTGCATCCGGTGCTGGCAGAAGGAATGCGGTTCGTTGATATGAGCGACTATGCGCTCGAACGCCTCGACGCAGAACGCCGCCTCGACGAGAAACGGCGGAAACTGGAGCAGGGTCGATGAGTCCATCGCACATCAGAGAGGGTCAATCGTCTGAGTCATCTGCATAACAACGCCTATGTCTTACGCTCCTGATCGTTCCCCAACGCCATCATCGAATCAGACGGGCGCCGGGTGCCTGCTAGCTGCACTGGCTGTGCTGGTTGTGTCGCTGTGCGGTGTTGTGACCCTGGTCATAGCCGCTGTACCGCTGTTCAATACTGCGGGCGCCGGTATCATCGCCATGCTTGCCGCCTCGGCGATCTTCGCGCTGCTGTTTCTTGTAGCACTGGCAATCACGCGCGCACCGCGTATGCGTGCCGCGTTGCACGCCTGGTTGCTGGCGTTGCCGCTGACGTGGGTGATGATCCCCGCTGCGTTGCTGCCGTCGTCCGAAGCGCAGATTGCCGCGGGTATGCGTGTCGTGCTCATGGCAGCGTATCTTGGCGCACTCTGGTTGTATGTCCGACGGTACACACCGGCGACAGGAATAACCAACGGATGGGCGCTTGCGATCGGGGCAGCGGCGCTCCTGGCATTACCCTGGCTGGCATGGGGCGCGCTGGGATCTCTCCTCGATCTGCTGCTCGGTCTGATTGCGGCAGTGCTGTTTGGAACGGCAGCTGCGCTGCTGGTCGCGCGAGTCTACCTGCGACCACTTCCCGACGACCCGGACGGTCCAGGGTTGTTTGTCGGCGGAACTGTCATCGGGGTGCTATTGCTCGTGTTGGGGTGGAACATCGGTGTTGGCGGGCAGACGCTGCTCTTGCTGCCGCTGCTTCCGACGTTGGGATGGCTGGCGGGTGCGGTTGCCGGGGTTGGGCGCGGGCAAACGACGGACTCACGAGCATTGCTGCTGTTTGTGGCGCTTGCGGTTGCACCGCCGCTCCTGTTCGCCGATCCGGATACGCTTCATATCGAGTTGCTGGATCAGGGTCGTGAGGGAATTGCCTGGGCGCTCAGCGCAACCGCGGTCGGTACATTGCTGTCGCTCGCACTGTCGGGTGTGGCGCCTGTGCTGCGGCAGCCGGTCGTCCGCGCACCGCGTGTCGGCATCGCAGGCGCCGCAACCCTCTGGCTGACCGGCATCGCAGTCTATGTGAGTATCGGACAGCCAGGACTGTACGGTGACCGCCTGTTCGTCATTCTGAAAGACCAGGCAGACCTTTCTGCGGCAGCATCGATCGAGGATTACCAAGCGCGGCGCCGCGCTGTCTACGAGACCCTCGTGCGCCATGCTGATGTCACCCAGGCAGATTTGCGCGGCGATCTCACCCGCTTTGGCGTCTGGCATCGACCCTACTACCTGATGAACGCCATGGAAGTCGAAGGTGGGCTGTTGATGCGCCTGTGGCTGACGACCCGACCAGAGGTTGATCGAGTTGTCCCCAATCCGGTGCTGCGTCCTCTTCCCGAACCGCTGGTGGTGGAGGAGGGTTCGTTGCCTGCGCCCGATGAACCGCTCTGGAACCTGACGATGATCAACGCCGGGCGTGTCTGGGAAGAGGTTGGCGTGCGCGGCAAGGGCGTCGTTGTAGGCTTGATGGACAGCGGCGTTCAATGGGATCACCCTGAGCTGCGTGACAGTTACCGGGGATTGCAGTCGGATGGTTCGGTGACGCACGAGTATAACTGGTACGACCCGTGGGGCAATGCTGCAGAACCGCTCGACTACAACGGGCACGGCACCTTTACCCTGAGCGCCGCCGTCGGTAACCGGGTGGGAGTCGCGCCTGACGCAACCTGGATTGCGTGTGTCAACTTGGGGCGCAATGTGGGGAATGCGGCGCGCTATCTGGACTGCATGCAATTTATGCTGGCGCCCTTTCCGCCGGATGGCGATCCGTTGCGCGACGGCGACCCGGCGCGCGGCGCCGACATCACGAACAACTCCTGGGGCTGCCCGCAAGACCTGGAGGGATGTGATCCAAACACACTGCTTCCGGCAGCCGAGGCGCTGCGCGCCGCCGGGATGATGACCATTGCCGCCGCAGGCAACGACGGACCGGCGTGCAGCAGTCTGAATGCGCCACTCGCCCTCTACGACGCCGTTGTGACCGTTGGCGCTGTTGACAGAAGCGGCGTCATCGCCCCCTTCAGCAGCATCGGTCCCGTGATGTCCGACGGAAGCGGGCGGATCAAGCCGGATGTTGCAGCACCGGGGGTTGACGTCCTCGCTGCTGCACCTGGCAGCAGCTACGTGATCGGTTCCGGCACCTCGATCGCAGCGCCGCACGTCACCGGTGTGGTTGCGCTCATGTGGTCGGCGCAACCGGCGCTCATCGGCGATGTGGCGCGCACTGAGGAGATACTGCGCACAACAGCGCAACCGGTAACGCCGGAAGGAGTAGCGCTGGCGCCGTGCAGCAGCAGCGATCATGCAGCGGCGCTGGCGATCCGCTACGGAGCAGGCATTGTCGATGCATACAGAGCGGTGCGCGCTGCACGAGCGATTTGACATCCATAGCGCGCAACCTTTACAATTCAAATAGCGTAGTAGTGAGGAGAGGACGAGACGTTCGCCGCTACGTGCGGCAAACGCAAGACCCTGGACGCGCGGGCGCGCGCCGCCGCTCCAGTTCCATTGCGCATACGAGGTGCCATGCGCCTGATACTGTACCTGGGCAAGGGTGGCGTCGGCAAAACGACCACCTCGGCGGCGACTGCGGTGCGCGCCGCCGAACTTGGCTATCGCACCCTGGTAGTCAGCACCGATGTGGCGCACAGCTTGGCTGATGCGCTCGATCATCCACTGGGACCACAGCCGACTCAACTGACTGACCGGCTCTGGGGGCAGGAAATCAACGTACTCGAAGAGGTGCGGCAGCACTGGGGCGAGTTACGCAACTACCTGGCAGGGTTGCTCAAACGTCGCGGCGTCAGTGATGTCGCGTCGGAAGAACTGGCAATCATCCCCGGCATGGAGGAAGTCGTCAGTCTGCTCCACATCCGGCGCCAGGCGCGCGACGGCAACTTCGACGCCGTGATCGTCGATGCCGCGCCAACCGGCGAAACCATCCGGTTGTTGACCATGCCGGAGACCTTTCAGTGGTACGCGGCGCGGGTGATGGATTGGGACCCCGGCACCAAGAGCGTGGCCAAACCGCTGGTGCGCGCCCTGATCCCGGCAACCAACGCCTTCGAGACGCTCGACCGCCTGACCAAAGGCGTTGAAGCGCTGCGGCAGATGCTGACCGATCCCGACGTCAGTTCCTACCGTCTGGTGGTCAACCCCGAACGTATGGTTATTAAAGAAGCGCAGCGCGCGGCAACGTACCTGGCGCTGTTTGGCTATCCCGTCGATGGAGTGGTGCTTAACCGGGTGTTGCCGCGCAATGCGGTCGCGGGCGACTTTATGGAACGGCTGTATGAAATGCAGTCGTCCTACCGCAAGATGGTGCACGACCTGTTCGCGCCGTTGCCGATCTGGGAAGCGCCGCACTATCCGCATGACATTCGGGGCATCAAGGATCTTTCACAAGTCGGGCGTGACCTGTTCAAAGATGAAGACCCCACGAAGGTGTTCTTCCGCGGCACAACGCAAGAAATCGTGCGCGACGGCGACGAATACGTCATGCGCCTGCCGCTGCCGCATGTCGAGATCGGCAAAGTGTCGATCACCAAACGCGGCGACGAATTGTTCGTTGCGATTGGGAATTTCAAACGCGACATGATTCTGCCGCTGACCCTGGCGGAACGACCGGCGAAACGCGCCGTATTCCGCGAAGGGGTGCTCGAAGTGCGTTTCGGCGCGCCGGAGACGGTTGAGCCGACGGCGGCGGCTACGTGATGAGTGATGACATCGAGGAGTGATGGAATGATTACGGAAGAACTGGTGCGTAGTGCACTCAAAAATGTTTACGACCCCGAAATCGGAATGGATATCGTTAACCTTGGGCTGGTGTACAACATCGACATTCAGGAAGGCGGACGACGGGTTGTGGTCGATATGACCCTGACGACCCCTGCATGCCCTGCCGGTCCGCAGATCCTTACCCAGGCGAAGCGCGAGATCGAAAGCCTCAACCAGGTGTATAGTAATCTCGAAGATGTGCAGATCAACCTGGTATGGACGCCATTCTGGAATCCATCGATGATGAGCGAAGAAGCGCGCGAAGAGTTGGGGTTCTTCTAAATCTTGCGCTCCTGTAGCAGATCTGCGCCACCGTCAAGCGTTCGTCGGTGACAGGCGCGTTCGCACTGACATTGCTTGCGTTGCTGGCGTAGATTGTCCTTCTTGCACCGCTCGCGTGACTGCGACTTTCACCAGGGGCAGGTCTCAGACCTGCCCCTGATTGGTTTCCGGTAAATACCCTCTAACCAAATGTTGCGGGTTCATAACTCCGCAGACGCATTTCTCACTCTATACTCTCCACGAACTTTGTGCCATGAAGCACGAAGAATGTCGGTCGCTCTCTTGATATGTTGAGGCGCGCAATGCATTCTTCACCGCCGCGTGTCAGCGCCACGTCTCTACCCGGGAGCATTCGCCCAGTCAGGGGTGCTCCTCCGCTGTTGCACTGGATCAGACGTGCCCTGTATGGCGTGGCGGCGTTCTTCCTCGTCCTAGTTGTCCTCTTGCTCTGGTTCGCTATCGCCCGTCCGGTTCAGGTATTACCGCGGATCAGCGAAGCGCCCGCCTTTATGCTGACCGATCAGGATGGTCGCTGGGTGAGCGATATCGATCTGCGCGGCAGTGTGCTGATCATCAATTTTGCGCATACGCGCTGTGGTGAACGATGTGCAGCGATGGAGCGCGGTCTGTTGACCCTTGTTGATGCCCTGCGCGCAGATGGTCGATTGGGAGCGCAGGTGCGCCTGGTGACGATCACCGTGGATGCTGAGCGTGATACGCCGCCGGCGCTACGCGCTTATGCCGCGCGTCTGAATGTATCGGCGCCGGAGTGGATCTTCCTGACCGGTTCAGCCCGTGAACTCAAGCAGTTGGTCGGCGGCGAGTACGGTGTCTACTATCGGCTGGACGGTGAGACTGTCCATCTCGATCAGCGCGTCGTACTTGTCGATGAAACTGGTCTGCTACGCGCCGAGTACGACGGTATGCGCCTCGATCCTGCGATCGTTCTGCGCGACATCGGGCTGGTCGAACAGGAGGCGAACAGCAGCGATGCGGCGCGACCCATCTACGAAGCGGCGCATATTTTTGTCTGTTATCCGAGGTGAGTGACGAGGATCGAGGAGTAAGCAGTTTCGCATTCTTGCATCTCGCGTATCAGGCGATCGTTTCAGACACTAGAAGGGAACGCATCTATGACCGAACGACCAGTCGCAGAGCAACAGGAAGAAACCGAAGAGCACGAAAACCATGAACTGCCACGAGGCGCACTGCTTATCACGCTGACGTACCTGGCGATCCTTGCAGGGCTGTGGATCCAGGTGTATCTGCAGCTGCTGGCGAACGGTGGAGTGAGGGGTGGATCATGAACCGGAAATACCTGGGCTATCTCTTTGAGGTCGCGTGGATCCTTCCCAGTGTGGCAGTGCCGATCGCCTTTCTGGTGGCGATTGTGATCACTGCGTTTGCAGTGGGCATTACTGTGCCGGGAAATGTGGGGCGCGTCGATCCGAAGGCGCTGAACACAACGGCGCCGTTCGACCAACCGGGACTGCGTGAGCTGGCGCCGGGACGCTACGAGGCGGTGGTGATCGCGCAGTTGTTCAATTTTACGCCCGGAGAGCTGGAGATTCCCGCCGGATCGAAGGTGACATTCATCGTCAGCAGCCGCGATGTCATTCACGGACTCAAGATCGAGAAGTCGCCAATCAACATGATGGTCGTTCCGGGCCAGATTTCACGGATGACGACCACGTTCGACACACCCGGCGAGTACTACATCTACTGCCACGAATACTGCGGCGCGGGGCATCATTTGATGGTGGGCAAACTGATCGTGACCCCGGCCCAGACCGCTTCGACAAGTCGTTAGTTGTGCGCTTGCCGCCTGTTCCCGTGCAGCGCGGCGACCTGGATTGAGGAGATCATATGGCTACAGCGCGTGTTTCTGGCGTTTCTGTTGCCGCTGAGCGCGCCGAAGTCGGCGTGTTCGCAACTGAGTATCGTTTGACGGGGTTGAACCTTCTGATTGCGTTCATCGCACTTGCGATCGGCGGATTGTTCGGCGTCATGCAGGCGTTGCAGTACAACGGCATCGACCTGTACCGGCCGATTTCGCCAATCTTGCGCGGCGGCTACTATCAAGGGCTGGCACTGCATGGCGTGCTCAATGTGCTGGTCTTCACGACGTTTTTCATCATCGGGTGGCTGACATTCGTCACGTCGCGATCGCTGGGCATCCCGCTGGCAAGCCGCACACTCGGCTGGACGACGTTCGGCGTCATGACAGGCGGGTTGCTGATTGCTGCCTTGCCGTTGCTCCTCAATAATGCGACGGTGTTGTTTACCTTCTATCCGCCGCTCAAGGCAGATCCGTTGTTCTACATTGGCCTGACGCTGGTGGTCGTTGGCACCTGGTTGTTGCTGATCAACCAGGTGATGATGCTGCGGCAGTGGCGCGCTGCCAATCCCGCCGCGCGCATCCCGCTCCCTGCATTCATGGCGATTGTCACCATGACCATGTGGGTGATCTGCACCTTTGGCGTTGCAGCCGAGATGCTCTTCCTGCTGATCCCCTGGTCGTTAGGGCTGGTTCCCGGCACCGACCCGGTGCTGGCGCGCACTCTCTTCTGGTTCACCGGTCATCCGATCGTCTATTTCTGGCTGTTGCCGGCATATATTTCGTGGTACAACTTTGTGCCGCAGCAGGCGGGCGGACGGTTGTTCAGCGATCCGATGGCGCGGGTGTCGTTCATTCTGTTTCTGATCCTTTCGACGCCGATCGGGATGCATCATCAGTACACCGATCCGGGCATCAGCGAAATCTGGAAACTGATCCACGCGATTTTCACCTTCGGCGTGTTTTTCCCCAGTCTGCTCACCTTCTTCAATGTCGTTGCATCGCTCGAAAATGGTGGGCGGGCGCGTGGCGGCAAAGGGTGGCTGGTCTGGGTCTTCAACCTTCCGTGGCGTGAACCCAGTTTCACAACCCAGGTGCTGGCGATGATTCTGTTTGCCTTCGGCGGCGCCGGCGGGCTGATCAATGCGTCGTACAACATCAACCTGGTGGTGCATAACACATCCTGGATTTCGGGGCATTTCCATCTGACGGTCGGCACCGCAGTGACGCTCAGTTTCATGGGGATTACCTATTGGCTGGTACCGCACCTTACCGGGCGCAAACTGTGGAGCCCGACCATGGCGCTGGTTCAGGCGTGGACCTGGTTTGTCGGTATGGGTATCTTCTCGCACTGGATGCATACGCTGGGACTGCTGAGCATGCCACGGCGCACCGCGATCGGCGCTATGCGCGAACTGCATCCTGAATGGGAACCACTCCTGCCAATCATTGCGGTCGGCGCGCTCATCATGTTTGTCAGCGCCATCCTGTACTACCTCAATATGATTTTGACAATGACCGCCGGAAAGAAAGAATCTGTTCCGATGGTTCCATTTGCACGCGCTGTATCAGGTCCTGAGGATGGTCCGCGGGTGCTGGATAACTTCAAACCGTGGCTGGTCATCGCGTTTGCCCTGATCGTGATCAACTATACGCCGACGCTGATCCGGCTGGTGTCGGAAATGCAGTTCATCCCCGGCTTACGTTCCTGGTGATGTACGAGCGCCTGTCGTGAGGACGAACGATGCAGTTCGTCCTCGCTTATTCCTTGACACACGTTTTCCGTATGCTATAATCGCGATAGTTTCCCCCCTTATGCATCATACGCCGGATGCTTCTTGCTTGCGTCAAGGAAACTGTCGTGACACGTCTGCACCTTCGACGACTGATTGCCCTGGTGTTCGTCCCGTTTCTGCTGATTACGGCGGTCGTTGCGCCTGCACGTCTAGCTGCAGCGCCACAGGATTTTCGCTGGGACCCTCCCTCGCGCGCCTATACCGTTACGAATCAGACGCCAAATAATACGGTGCTGGTGGTCAACGATTTTCGCCTGCGCAATGATGATACTGTCGCAGCGACGTTTACGATTTCCTTTCCCGAGCGCCCAAACGGCTGGCAGGTCAGTACCACGATTGCGCAGCCGATTGCGGTCAGTCAGGCGACGACGTCAGCGGTCATTCCCATTCGGGTCATTATTCCGCCGAACACGCCCAATGGCGTGCG
Source organism: Roseiflexus sp. (assembly GCA_041641515.1). GTDB lineage: Bacteria > Chloroflexota > Chloroflexia > Chloroflexales > Roseiflexaceae > Roseiflexus. The sequence continues at coordinate 17,000 of JBEPYG010000003.1, read as the reverse complement.
CACAATCACGGTACGCGCCACTCGAACGGATGTTACGCCAAACCTGACGGCGGAGGCGGTCATTCAGGTGACGCTGACTGCGCCGGCGCCGGGGACGCCGCCGGTGTCCGCCTGTCCAGAATTGTCCGATCCCGGGAACAATTTTGATGGCGCATCACTGATTCTGGTCGATCGCGCCGAGCGGCATGGCATCTGTACGATTGGCGACGAAGACTGGTTTAAGTTCGGCGCGGTCGCCGGCAAATACTACTCGGTCGATATACCGGAAATGGATGCCGGTCTCGATCTGGCGCTCGAACTCTATGATTCGAATCGGCGTCTGCTTGACTCGAACGATGACTTTCCGTTTCGCGGCGGTACGCAGACGCTGACCGACACCCGACCGCTGATCCAGTCGTTTCGTGCGCCAACCGATGGGTTCTTCTATGTGCGGGTGCGTGATACGCTGGGCATCGGCGGGTCTGACCTCAGTTATACGATCATCGTGCGCGGCGAGAGTTACGGCCCTTTCCCGCCGTTCGTTTCGTCGCTCTGTAACGACATCTACGAGCAGGATGGGTTGCCAGAACTGGCGCGGCAGATCAATCCGAATGAGACGCAACGTGGTCGTCTTCTCTGCCCGAATGGCGATGCCGACTGGGTGAAGTTCTTTGCGCTTGCCGGGTATACCTACTATCTGTACACGAATACCAGACCATATGCGCCGGCGGACGCAAATGGCATCCTGCCCGGCGCAGATACGATTCTCTTCCTGTTTGGGCGTGACTCCATAACCCTGATCGACTCGAATAATAATATCGAAGGCGGTACGACACTTGACTCGCTGGTGCGGTTTACGCCTTCCGCCGATGGCATTTACTACGCGCAGGTCAAGAATGTCGGCGATATTGGCGGGATGTTCATTCGCTATGATCTCACTCTGAAAGCCTGCCCCGTCGAGCAGCCGACATGCGCGCCGCCGCCGGACATCCTGCCACCGCCGCCGCAGGCAGCGGTCGATGTCGTTCCACTGGCGCAGGAGGTTGAGCCGTTGATCGAGGCGAGCGTGGCGCTACAGGCGACTCCCGAACTGGTCGCCGATGCAGGCGGTGAGATGATCGTAGCTCTCGCCGGCGCCCAACCAGTTGCGCGTCAGATCGATCCGGCATTCACGGGCGTCTGGCAGCGTGTCGATCTACCGGTGACTACGGGGCGCGCGCAGCGTGCCTGGATCTGGGGTCCGGCGCCGCGTCTGGCGCGCAGTGAACCGTATGTCCAGTCCGAAACCGGTCTGCGTCAGGTGCTCTATTTCGATAAAGGACGCCTGGAGATCAATGACCCGCGCCTGGCGCGTGCTACACCGTCCTTCGTGACAGCGGGCCTGCTGGTCGCCGAAATGGTTACAGGGCGGATTCAGATTGGCGACAATGAGTATGTGCTGCACCGGCCGTCCACGCTTCCGGTCGCAGGAGACCTCGATGACGACCGTGCACCCGCTTATGCAGCATTTGCTGGGCTCATGTCGCCGGTTGCCGATCGTACCGGCGCGTCTGTGACCGAGATGTTACAGGCGGATGGCAGTGTGCGCACTACGCGCCAGCCGGCACGACCAGAGACGCGCCTGGTGCGGTTCTTTGCCGAGAGCGGGCACAATGTTCCGCGCGTCTTCTGGGACTATTTGACAGCGCCAGGTGTTGTGTACGACAATGGGGTGTATCGCAACGGTCGGGTGATGGATTGGGTGGCGGTCGTCGGGTTTCCGATCAGTGAGGCGTACTGGGTGCGTGCGCGGGTCGGCGGCGTCGAGCGGGATGTCCTTGTGCAGCTGTTCGAGCGTCGGGTGCTGACGTATACGCCTGATGAGCAACCTGCCTGGCGCGTGCAGATGGGGAATGCCGGTCAGCACTACTACCTCTGGCGCTACGGCAGTCCGTTGCCCTAGTTATCTGCCAGCATCTGGTACGAGCTTTTGGAGAGGACCTGTCGAACGTTCTGAGTGTACTATGCCATCGTTTAACGAGCGTGTTGGAGAAGTCATCAAGCGCAAACGCCAGCGCGACCGGTTGACACAGGCGGAACTGGGGAGTCGCATTGGTGTGAGCGGCAGTTACATCAGCAGTATCGAGAATGGTCAGAGCAGCGCGCGAATCGCGGAGATCGAGGCGCTGGCGGCAGTATTCCGCACGACTGCATTCGAATTGCTCAGTGAAGCTGCCGCCGCCGACGGGTACAAGTTCTCGACGGCTCACCGCGACCGCGAGGCGTTCCTCACTCTCTACGATGCCCTTTCTCCTGACCATCAGCGCATGGCGCGCGCGTTTATGTTGTTCCTGCGTGAGCAGCAGAATATGCCCCGTGAGTAATCCGCAGCTGTCGCCAGCACATTCCGCTCCTGCGTTCCGGTTGCCCTTGAGTCGGCTGTGGAGCGCAAGCGTGTTCATGGCGATTGCGCTGCTGGCGTTGCTCGCCGCCTGCAGCGCGCCGGAGCAATCTGATGTTCCTGCCAGCGTTTCGCCCGCATCTGCGCCAACCGCAGCGCCTCCGACACCAACAGCGCTCCCTCGCGGCGGAAACCTCACCATCCGACTAGCTGCCGACATTGCCGAACTGCGTCCCTGGCATCCTCGCACACGTGGCGAGGAACAGGTCATCGCGCTGCTCTACAGCGGACTGACCCGCCTCGACGATACGCTTGCGCCACAACCAGACCTGGCGACGGAGTGGACGGCCTCTGCCGATGGACGGGTGATCACATTTACGCTGCGTAGTGATGCGGTCTGGCATGATGGTCGTCCGGTGACGGCTGATGATGTGGTCTTTACCCTCGACGCATTGCGTACACTTGAGCCATCGACAGCGCGGCTCATCGGGTTGCAGCGTATTACGGAGGTTACGGCGCCGACAACCGATACGGTGGTGGTGCGTCTTGACGAGCGGTATGCGCCGATCTTCAGTCTGCTGACTGTGCCGGTGCTGCCGCGCCATGTGCTGAGCAGCAGAAGTCTGGCGGATCTCAATGCCTGGGATTCGCCAGTTGGCAGTGGGCCATTCCGTCTCGAGCAGCGTGAGCCAGGCGTGGCGATCACGCTGGCGGGAAATCAATCCTTTTACCGGGGTGCGCCGCTGCTCGACCGGGTAGTCTTCGTGGTCGCACCCGATGCGCGTGTGGCGGTATCTGCGCTTCAGGATGGGCGTTTGCTGCTGGCAGAACTTCCATGGAGCGAGGGACGCGCGATAACCGAAACAGCGCCAATGCTGCAAACCGGCGTTTATGCCGAGAATGGCTACTATTTCCTGGCCTTCAACCTGCGCTCCAACCGCATCTTCAGCGATCCGCGGCTGCGCGAAGCGCTGGCGCTGACCATCGATTTACCGCGCATTGTGCAGGAAGCGACGGAAGGTCAGGGCATGATCATCAGCAGCAGCGCTGCCCCTGGTTCGTGGGCGGATCTGACGCCACCAACGACAACGGTAGATCTGGATCGGGCGCGTGTGCTGCTCGATGAGGCGGGATGGCAGCTGCCGCCCGATGGCGTCGTGCGGCAGAAGGACGGTGTCACGCTGACCGTGCAACTCTTCGTGCGCGCTGACGATCCGCGCCGGGTGCGCGCCGCTGAACTGATCGCCAGCGCTGCCGAACAGATCGGGATGGACATCGTGGTGCAACCTGCCGATTTTGCGACCGTCATTCGCTCGAAGTACGCGCCACCTTACGATTTCGACCTGCTTCTCGGCAGCTGGCTCAACGGCGTCGCTGACCCGAACTTTGGCGACTATGTGTCCTACGATCCGGACGACTTTGCCCTGTTTCATTCAAGCCAGATCAATCAGGGGGTGGCGGATACGCGCCCTGCGCTGAACTTTATCGGCTTCAGCGACCCGGTCTACGACAGTCAGGCGAGTGCTGCGCGGCAGTTGTACAACCTGACCGAACGGGCGCAGGCGATCCGACGTGCACAGGAACGGGTGGCGTTGCTTCGTCCATACCTGTTTCTGTGGACGGATCGGTTGCCGGTGGCATGCAGTCCGCGCGTCACAACGCTGGATGGTCCCATCAACCTGGCGACGCCAAACTATCTGTGGAATATCGAACGATGGTATGTGGCAGATGAAGGGTGAAGATTTTGTGATTACGTGATTACGAGATTACGTGATTTTTGGGTGCTGGCGTGTGGTTCTGGATTGCTTGAGTGCGTGATTACGTGATTATCGGTTGCTGGGTGCCGATTGCCGGCTCCTGGCGCTCAATGTGCTATTTTTTTATTTCCTTTTCTATCCCCAGTTTCTGGTTCTGAATTACTTGGTTGCCTGATTAGCATTTGCCGCTTGCCGGCGCTCGATGTTCTATTTTCTATCCCTGACTCGCGGTTTCTCGCGCCCCTAACCTGACCGCTTCTCGCCGACTGCGTGGCTCTGATGCCCGTTGTACCCCATGCGGATCCAACCGCGCTGGATCGCATAGATGACCGCCATCGTCCGGTCGTTGACCTGGAGTTTTGACAGGATAGAGGTGATATGGTTCTTGACCGTCTGCCCGCTGATCGAGAGTTGGGAGGCGATCTCTTTGTTCGACAGGCCGCGTGCGATACAGTCGAGGATCTCGATTTCGCGCGATGTCAGCGGGGCGAAGAGGGCGCTGGTACGCTCGTCCTCAGTGGCGGCGAGTTCACGGAACTGATGGAGGACACGCGTAGCGACGTGGGGTTTGGCAATGACACTATCGTTGATCAGATACTTGCCGCGGGCCACCTCGCGGATCATGCGCACCAGATCACGCGGATGCACGTCTTTCGATGAGTAGGCAGCAGCTCCGACTTTGATCGCCTGGAACAGTTGCTCATCGTCTTCGTACACGCTGATGACGATCAAGCCCACGCGCGGTTCGCGCCGTTTGATGACACGCGCCACCTCCAGGCCATTCAAACCGGGCAGATTGATATCGACCAGGACAACGTCGGGCGAGAGACGTTCGGCTAACTTGATCGCTTCCTGCCCATTCTCCGCCTCCCCCACCACCTCCATATCACCAGCTTCTTCCAAGCTCCAGCGGATGCCCTGGCGGAAGAGGGGGTGGTCGTCAATAATCAGTACACGAATGCGTTGTTCCATACCATTCACCCCGTTTATTCTAATGGTAGCACAACTGTGACTTCCGCTCCGTGTCCTGGCCGTGAGGCAACTGTCAGGCGAGCGCCGATCAGTTCTGCTCGCTCACGCATGCTCGTCAGTCCCCAATTGCTCTTACCAGTGCGCCGCGCTACCTCACGCGGATCGAACCCTGGACCCTCATCGCGCACCGACAGGATCAGCGCGTTTGCCTGATGGACAAGACGCACCGTGATCGGCGCTCCACGTGCGTATTTGTGTGCATTCTGGAGCGCCTCCTGCACAATCCGGTAGAGCACAATCTCGACCTCATCAGCCTGTCGGGGCGCTGCGTCCGCTTCGAACCCAACCTGCACATTGTACGTGTTGCTATAGGTGCGCAAATAATCACGCAACGCCTCTACCAGCCCCCGTTCAGCGATCTGTCCTGGTCGGAGGTTGGCGATGAAGCGACGAACTTCGCTCAATCCCTCACGCGTAGCTTCGCGCAAACGCCCGATCATCACCGTCAATTTTTCGGCGTGTTCTCCGGTTTGCTGCTGCGCCAGGGAATAACAGGTCTCCAGCAACATCAGCGAATTGGCAAGCACCTGAGCTGGTCCGTCGTGAACTTCGCGCGCCAGACGCACCCGTTCTTCCTCCCGTCCGTGGATCACTTGTGAACGCAATGCCAGCGCCCATGGGTCGGATGTCGCTCCTGCGCCCGTGTTACTCAGCGCGCTGCTGCTCATCTCGATCTGTCGGATGAGCAGTTCTATCTGCCGTAAACCGCCGCGACGGGTATCCACATCGCGGGTGAGCGCATCGCAGCGCGCGCGCAGTTCTGTCATCCGCCTGTTCAGCGTCTCAGCATCTGATCGTCGCCGCTGAACCGCGGTGCGATACCGGAGAGTCACTTCATCGAGCTCACGCTCTACCTGGCGCAATGCAGCCGCAAGCGCCGACAATTCCTGACGCTCGCGCTCTGCCAGCGCGCGTAAACGTTCCAACTGTTCTGCAACAATGTCACGCGCTTCGCGGAGTGCTGCCGATTCTTCTGGCCCGTCCTGCGCATTCATAGCGTTGCACTCGTTGGTCGTGCCGTGATGGATCGTGTAGCACAAATATACATCAGATTGAGTAATAATTCCAGTCTGTTTGTGATAAATTCTTATTCAAAATAGAGTCGAATTCGTTGCAATTGCTGTCATCTTCATGCAGGCTTTGGCGTGAGCTTTCGTCCCGGCTTAGTCGAAGGCTCAACCGAACGACGAGCTTTGCCGTGCGATCTGAGAGCTTATGAAGGTTCAACATTGCAATCCGGCACGTGCAGCAACGAACGTCACACCCTGAGCCGATACCCCATCACCCGAATCGTTGATTGGAAAGCAGGGCAGGCGCCGACATCCGACGCGGTGTATGATCGTTCAGAAATGAAATCCGGTATGCGTCTGATGCCGTCGAGCTTTCAGAATGGCCGATATTCGATAGAGGCGTGCTCTGGAGGAGAACCCGTCGGGGCACAGCGCCGCCGTGCTCCAACCGGGCAAATCTCGTCTGCGTGGGCGAGAACGGATTACTCAGACCATCAATCGCTCGCCAGGCGCCAGATACTTGCCGGTTGTGCCTTCTTCCTGTGAGATGTTGTCGTGCAATACCGCTACCGGTACTGTTCTGTGCCACAACGCGCCACCTTGTGCACCCTCCTATTGCCCCATACATCCCCTACGCAATTGTTTTACAAAATTGTCTGGTTACAACCTGGTTAACAAAGCGCAACGAACGATTGATAAACCATTTCGGCATGCGCAGTTCGCTGGCGGTATAGTGCGGTCAATTCCCGTTTGTAACAATTGGTGGCGCCATGGCAACGATAGCAACTCATGGAACAGGCAAGATCGGTCCGAATGCGATCATTCAGACGATCGCCGCACTACGGGAACTCTTCGGGGATGAAGGGGCGCGAGCTGTGCTGGTGCGTGGCGGCGCCGGTGATCTGCCGGATCATCTGCCGCATGCGTTGATCGATGAGCGTGAGTTTCATGTGCTGGTCGAACTGCTCATCGAGCAGATCGGGGAAGAGCGAACAAAACAGGTAATGGCGCGTTCCGGGCAATTGACGGCAGATTATGTGTTTGCCAACCGGATCCCGGCGTTTGTGCGCGTGTTGCTTCGTCTGCTGCCGCCACGGCTGGGATTGCGCCTGCTGTTGCCGGCCATGCAGCGCCATACCTGGACATTTGCCGGCAGCGGGGTGTTTGCCTACGATCTGATGCCGACACCGTCTCTCTCGATTGCTAACGGGTCGCTGTTCGACACCCCGGCGATGGCAGCTGCGATGTGCGCCTACTATCGTGGCGCATTCGAGCAGATGTTTCGGAAACTGATCTGTCCGCGGGCGACGTTGCACGAACTCGAATGCCAGGCGCGCGGCGATCGACGCTGCCGGTATGCCATTCAGTGCGCATAGTGTACGCAGACGGGGCGCGGCAAACGCGCCTGTTTTTCGAGGGAAGTAGTTCTTACTGTTCACTACATGGAGGTGTTGCGTGACCGCTCCGCCACAACCGGCTCGACCGATGCGCCACGCGCCGCGTGATTTTGCGCGGACGCCGCTCAATATCTATTGGGAAATGACGCAGGCGTGCGCGCTGGCCTGCCGCCACTGCCGCGCGGAAGCTATGCCGCAGCCGCATCCGTTGCAACTCTCGTTTGAGGAGAGTGTGCGCTTCCTGCAGCAGATCCCGGATTTTGGCAATCCATTGCCGCAATTGATCCTGACCGGCGGCGATCCGCTTGCCCGGCCCGATTTACTCGACCTGATCGATGCTGCCCGTGCGCTTGGCGTGCCGGTCTCGATCACGCCGAGCGCAACGCCAAACCTGACGCGCACCATGCTCGAGTCGCTCAAGGCGCACGGCGTCGAGGCGCTGGGGTTGAGTCTCGACGGCTCGAATGCCGCCCGCCACGATGCCATTCGTGGCGTTGAGGGCACGTTTGAGCGTACTATCGAAGCGATGGAATGGGCGGCGGAACTCGGCATGCCGCTGCAGATCAACACCCTGGTCGCAGCCGAAACCGTCGATGATCTGCCGGCTATTTATGCGCTGCTCAACACAAAACAGGTCGCGCGCTGGAGTCTCTTCTTTCTGATCTCTGTGGGTCGTGGGCGGGTGCTGGAGTCGCTGACGCCAGCGGAAGCCGAGCAGTTGATGATCTGGATCTACCGCATCGCGCAGCAAGCGCCATTTGCCGTCGCCACAACCGAGGCGCCGTCGTACCGGCGTGTGGCGCTGGGTGAAATGCGCGCCGCCGGGTTGAGCGGCGAACAGATCCGGCAGACTCCGATCGGGCGCGGTTTTGGCATTCGTGATGGCAACGGCATTGTGTTCGTCTCAAATACAGGCGATATCTGTCCTGCCGGGTTCCTGCCGCTAGCTGCCGGCAATGTGCGTACCGACCATATTGTACAGGTCTATCGGGAGTCATCGTTGTTTGCTGCCCTGCACGATCCAGCGCGGTTTGGCGGACGTTGCGGACGTTGTGAGTATCGGGCGATCTGTGGCGGTTCACGAGCGCGCGCCTTTGCCGCAAGTGGCGATCCGCTGGCGGAAGACCCGCTTTGCACCTATCAACCGGTATAGAAGGAGTCGAGTATGCGTATTCTGATGATCCAGCCCAATTACCACGCAGGCGGGGCGGAAATCGCCGGCAACTGGCCCCCCAGCTGGGTGGCGTATATCGGTGGTGCGTTGCGCAAAGCCGGCTATTCGAACCTGCGCTTCGTCGATGCGATGACCAATAACCTGCCCGATAAGACGGTCGATCAGATTATTCGCGCGAACCGTCCCGATGTGGTGATGGCGACGGCGATCACGCCGATGATCTACAAAGCGCAGGAGACGCTGCGTCTGGCGCGCGAAGCCAATCCTAGCTGCAAAACTATTCTCGGCGGGGTGCATCCGACGTTCATGTATGCTCAGGTGCTTACCGAAGCGCCCTGGATCGATTACATCGTGCGTGGTGAGGGGGAAGAGATCATTGTCAACCTGATGCGCGCCATCGAGAACGGCAGTGATGAGCGTGATCGCTATCAGATCCAGGGGATTGCGTTTCTGGATGGCGACCGCGTGGTTGCCACGCCAGCTCATCCGCCGATCGCCGATCTTTCGACCCTTACGCCCGACTGGAGCCTGCTAGAGTGGGAGAAGTACATCTACATCCCGTTGAATGTGCGTGTGGCCGTGCCGAACTTTGCCCGCGGCTGCCCCTTCACCTGTCGCTTCTGTTCGCAATGGAAGTTCTGGCGAAAGTATCGGGTGCGCGACCCGATCGCATTTGTTGATGAAATCGAACTGCTGGTACGCGAGTACAAGGTCGGCTTCTTCATTCTCGCAGACGAAGAGCCGACCATCCATCGCAAGAAGTTCGTGGCCATGTGCGAAGAGTTGGAGCGGCGCAACCTCGGCATTCACTGGGGCATCAACACCCGTGTGACCGATATCCTGCGCGACGAGCAGTATCTGCCGCTCTACCGCCGTGCCGGGCTGGTGCACGTCTCGCTCGGCACCGAGGCCGCTGCACAGATGAACCTCGACCGCTTCCGCAAGGAGACGACTATCGAACAGAACAAGCGCGCCATCAAACTGCTCCACGACCAGGGGATCGTCGCTGAGGCGCAGTTCATTATGGGGCTGGAGAACGAGACGCCTGAGACGATCGAAGAAACCTATCGCTATGCTCTCGACTGGAAAGCGGATATGGCGAACTGGAATATGTACACGCCATGGCCCTTCGCTGAATTGTTCGAGGAACTGGGGGATCGGGTCGAGGTGCGCGATTTCTCGAAGTATAACTTCGTCACACCGATCATTCAGCCGGATTCGATGACGCGCGAGCAGGTGTTGAAGGGTGTGTTGCGCAATTATGCACGCTTCTATATGCGCAAGGCGTTCCTGAGCTATCCCTGGATCAAGGATCCGTTCAAGCGGCGCTACATGCTTGGCTGTTTGAAAGCGTTCGCCAAGACGACGTTTACCAAGCGCTTCTATGACCTTGAGCGTGTGCATATCGACGGGTCGATCGACTTGGGATTCGATGAGACCAAAGTGCTGACCCGCGAACAGATCGCCGAGTTGAAGCGCAACCGTCCCGAACTGTCCGCCGATGTCGATTTCCGTGGCACCATCACCGCGTGCGGAGCACCAAAGGATGTGCCAGAGTATGTTGAACGGGAGTAGGCGGTCGAGACTGTGAGCGTTTTTGCGCCTGTCTGAATAGTCCTGCGCTGCTGTCATTGCGAGGCGCTCCGGCGCCGAAGCATCGTCTGGCGTAACAGAGAAGCTGCTTCGCTTGCGAGGACACCGCCGTTGTAGGTATTCAGGACAGGCTCCTATAAGAACCCATTCATCAGGGCGCGGCATGCCGCGCCCATTGTCTGTTGGAGGTCATTAGTGAGCAAGGTTATCATTATCGGGGCCGGTTTTGGTGGACTAGCTGCAGCTATTCGTCTGGCAGCGCGCGGCCACGAGGTAGAGATCTTCGAAAAACAGGACAAGCCAGGCGGAAAGGCGTATGTGCTGGAAGTGGACGGCTTCCGGTTCGATACCGGTCCAACGGTGATTACGGCGCCGTTCCTGTTCGACGACCTGTGGCGCGCTGCGGGACGCCGTCGTGAAGAGTATGTCGAATTCCGTCCGTGCCATCCCTTTTACCGCATCTACGACTACGATGGTCGTCATTTCGACCACAGCGCCGACGAGGCTGCGGTGCTGTGCGAAATCGAGCGTATCAACCCCGCCGATGTCGAAGGGTACCGCCGTTTTCTGGCAAGCACCCGTCCCATTTTCGAGAAGGGCTTCATCGAACTGGCGGATCAGCCGTTCCTGCACTTCCGCGACATGCTGCGCGTAGCGCCCGATCTGGCGCGCCTGCGCTCGTTCGAGAGCGTCTATCGCTATGTGTCGCGCTATATCAAGGACGATTTCCTGCGCCGTTGCTTTTCGTTCCACCCGCTCTTTATTGGCGGCAACCCATTCTATGCGTCGTCGATCTATGCCATGGTTCACTACCTGGAACGTGAGTGGGGCGTGTACTATGCGGTTGGCGGAACCGGCGCGATTGTCGATGCAATGGTGCGGCTGCTGCGCGAACTTGGCGTTGCCATCCATCTGAACACCGAGGTGCGCGAACTGATCGTCGCGGGGCGTCGCATCCGCGGCGTGGCGCTGGCGGATGGCAGCGAGCGCCGCGCCGATATCGTGGTGTCGAACGCCGATGTTGCCCACACCTACGCCGACCTGATTGCGCCACGTTACCGCCGCCACTACACCGACCGTCGTCTGCGGTCGTTGCGCTACAGTATGTCGCTGGTGGTCATCTATCTGGGAACGCAGCGCACCTACCACGAGGCGCCTCTGGTGCGCCACAATATTATCTTTGGTCCACGCTACCGGGGACTGCTCGACGATATTTTCCGCCACAAACGTCTGGCGAAGGACTTCTCGCTCTATCTGCACATGCCGTCGCGCGATGAACCGGATGTCGCGCCGCCTGGCTGTGACGCTTTCTACGTTTTGTCCCCCGTTCCCAACCTGGCGTCGCAGACCGACTGGGCAACGCTGGCGCGCCCATACCGCGACGCGATCATTGCGTTTCTGGAGGAGCGATTCCTGCCCGATCTGAGCAAACATATCGTTGTGGAGCGTATGATCGACCCGCGCCATTTTCAGCGCCGCCAGAACAACTACCTGGGCGCAGCATTCGCGCTCGAACCGACCCTTTTGCAGTCGGCCTGGTTTCGTCCGCACAACAGGTCTGAGGAGTTCGACAATCTCTACTTCGTTGGCGCGGGAACCCATCCAGGCGCAGGGTTGCCAGGCGTGTTATCATCCGCGCTGATTGTAGAGCGACTGCTGTCGCCTGGACGTTGACTGTCCAACATGCGATATCGGGCGCTCGTGTTGTTCGCTGATGCGCTGGAACATTCGTTGACTCATCGGAGGACCTCATGACCGCACTACGTGACGCGGCGCTGATTGCGCAGATCGACAACCTGACGGTTCCGTATGGCCAGATGGCGCTCTGGTCGCTTGGGCAGGCAGGATTCGTGCTGAAAGGCGGTCATACGATCGCCTATATCGATCCGTATCTTTCGAATTCGGTGGAAGACATCGGTGGCCCGCCGCGGCGGTTTCCAATCCCGGTCGACCCGGCGCTGATCACCCACGCACGGGTGATTCTGGCGACTCATGAGCATCTTGATCATACCGATGCGGCGACGCTCGCGCCGCTCCTGGCAGCGTCACCGTCGGCGGTGCTCGTGGCATCGCTCCAAGGGCGACGGATTGCGCTGGATGCCGGTATCCCGGATCATCGGATCATCACGCCGCGATTGGGTGAGCGTTTCACGATTGGAGATCTAGCATGCACCGCGACGCCTGCGGCGCACTATGAGTACGAAGTCGATGCTGATGGGCATTCGCGCTGGATGGGGTTCATGATCGAGTGCAACGGTGTGACCATCTACCACAGTGGCGACACGATCATCTTCCCCGAACTGCTGGAGGCGCTCAGGGGGCGCTCGATCGATATTGCACTCCTGCCTATCAACGGGCGCGACTTTTTCCGCGAACGTGAGCAGATCATCGGCAACCTGTGGCCCGGGGAAGCGATTGAATTGGCAAAAGCTATTGATGCGCGGGTATTGATAGGTATACACAATGATCTGTTCGCTGGTAATCGCGTATCGCCCGGTATGCTCTTCGATGAACTCGATCGTCGTGCGCCGTTTATGCGCTGCCATCTGTTGCAGCCGGGCGAGCTGTATGTGTATGCCGGGTAAGACCATTTCAGCCTCTCTTGCGGCTGCACCGCATACTGCCGTGATGAACGCGAGCCGGGGGATGCGGGCGAGTCGCGCGCACCCGGCGCCTGTTTTCACGTTAGATGCGAGATTATGGATTGCAGATTGTTGCGCACAGCGACCAGGTGCGCGTTGACGCAACGCTGAGCGCAAGCGTGTTCACGTGGAATGTATAACGAGGCGCGGGGGGCAGGTTGAACGTGAGAAGGTTGAAGGGTACAAGCACATGCTTCCTGCCCCCTACCCCAGAGCTACCCCGATCTCGAATGTCGCTGCATACCCCTGGTCGATTGGGTTCAGGTTCAGCATCAGCTGACTGCCGCTCTGCCGGAAAATCCCGTCGTTCTGGTTGCGGGTCGTGCGGCGTCCCCGGTCTGCGTAGGGCGCCTGCGCAAACACAGTGTCGCTGATGGCGTCATCGAAGTAGAGTTGCGAGGTGAAGTCGTACACCTGCCCGGCGGCATTCGTTGCACGAATCTTGAAATGGATATGCACCGCGCGCCCTGGATACCAGCCCGGATAAATAGTGGTAAAGGTTGCAATCCCATCGGCATCGGTCATCTGATAGCCGCGCAGCCACTGCTGCCCGCGTGTGTCGAGGCGTGGATCGCGCACGCCGGAATAGAATCCCTGGGCATCGCAATGCCAGATGTCTACCATGGCGCCACTGAGCGGTGTACAGCTGGCGCTGCCGATCTGGCTGACCACGAACGTCAGTAGCAGTGGCAGTCCCTCTTTGACCATGCCGCTGGCGGGGTCGGAGCGAATATCGGCGCGGTTCAGCCGGGTATCGACAAAGTACGGTCCCTCGGTCTGCTCCGGACGCACCACACACGCGGGAACCGGTCGGCTGACCCCTGTATCGGCGCTGCCTGTCGGCGCTGCTGGGACCATCGTGGATGGTTCGCTCGAAGTGGCAGCTGGCGCCAGCGTTGCCATCGGCGATGGTTCCGGTTGTGCCGCAGAGGTGGCAGGCGTCTCGGGGGGCACGGGCGCAATGGTGGGCGCACTGCCGGTCGGCGTTTCACTCGCGCTGCCGCATCCCGCCAGCAGCGCAGCTGCGGAGACGCCGAGTAGCGCCAGCACTTCGCGTCGGCTGAGAATGCGCCCTATCGGGCGATCATCGGTATCCATTCGTTCCTCACATTCAGAATCCATATGTGCTCGTATTGTAGCAGTGCTATGTTCAGATTGCATGAAGGGAAGATAAGAGTCTGCTGAACCATACGCTGGGTATGTTTGCTTACGTGATTGCGAGATTGTGTTGTAGCTGCATGTTACGTTGCACATTCCCCGTTCCCGTGTTCCCACGTTGCACGTTGCACGTTTCCACGTGCCCCTGACCTTAAAAGTTACTGATTCGTTATAACCTGTTGACAACCATTATCAAATATTGAGCGGCGATGCTGGTATGATATGTCCGTCACCACGAAATCTCCGTCCAGCAATGACACCCTGACCGTGGCAGCACCCGGCGCGGGCCGGGAGGATTTCGTATGCGCAGAGCGCTGTCTGCGCCTGGCTCAATGATGAAGCAGGAGGTTGGGACGTATGAATCTTGGTCTGCAAGCGTTCCTGGCGTTCAGCCCTATTCTGGTCGCAGCGGTATTACTCGTCGGTCTACGCTGGCCCGCGCGTCGGGCAATGCCAATCGTCTACGTTGTTGCAGTGCTGATCGCCCTCTTCGCCTGGCAGGTCTCACCGATACGGGTGATTGCTTCGACCATCCAGGGTTTGTTCATCACCTTCGACATCTTACTGATCATCTTTGGCGCCATTCTGCTCCTCAACACCCTGAAGCACTCCGGCGCCGTTGCCGTCATCCGCAATGGGTTCAGTACTATCAGCGCCGACCGTCGGGTGCAGGCAATTATCATCGGCTGGCTGTTCGGTTCATTTATTGAGGGCGCCTCAGGGTTCGGCACACCGGCTGCGATCGCTGCACCGCTGATGGTTGCGCTCGGTTTTCCGGCGATGGCGGCGGTCATGCTCGGTATGATGGTGCAGAGTACGCCGGTAACGTTCGGCGCCGTCGGCACCCCCATTCTGGTCGGCGTGCGCGGCGGGCTCGATACGCCCGAATTAAGCGCGCAACTTGCGGCGATCGGGCTAACATTCAATGACTATTTACGCCTCATCACGGTGCGTGCCGCCGTCATCCACGGCATTGTCGGAACGCTGATGCCGCTGCTGATGGTCGTGATGATGACCCGTTTTTTCGGGAAGAACAAATCGTGGACGGAAGGGTTGTCGATGGCGCCGTTTGCGATCTTCAGCGGTCTGGCGTTCACCATTCCCTACACCCTCACCGGATTATTGCTCGGACCGGAGTTTCCGTCGCTCCTTGGTGCGTTGGTGGGGCTGGCGATCGTTGTGACGGCTGCGCGGCGCGGGTTTTTGCTGCCAAAGGACACGTGGGATTTTGCTCCCGCAAGCGAGTGGCAACCGGAATGGCTTGGTCAGATTGAGATGAAACTCGATGATCTGACGGGCAAAAGGCCGATGAGCACCGGGATGGCGTGGGCGCCGTATCTGCTCGTGGCGTTCTTCCTGGTGCTGACCCGCCTGCCGCAGTTGCCCATCGGCTCGACGCTGCGCTCGATCCTGAAGGTTGAATGGAAAGACATTTTTGGCACAGGCATCACCGCCTCGACGACGCCGCTCTATCTGCCGGCGTCGATCCTGGTGGTGGTGGTGCTGATTACCTTCTTTCTCCATCGCATGAGCCGCAACGAACTCCAGCTGGCAATCAGCGATTCGAGCAAGGTCATTCTGGGTGCAGGATTTGTACTGATTTTCACCGTGCCAATGGTGCGCGTGTATATCAACTCAGGGGTCAACGCCCTTGGCATTGCCAGTATGCCAATCAGCATGGCGGAGTGGGTGGCAGTCAATGTGGGTGGCATCTGGCCGCTCTTCGCACCGACCATCGGGGCGTTAGGCGCGTTCATTGCGGGCAGCAATACCGTCAGCAACCTGATGTTCAGTCTCTTTCAGCATGGCGTCGCCGAACGGTTGCTGATTTCGGGCGCAGCGATTGTGGCGCTGCAATCCGTCGGCGCCGCCGCCGGCAATATGATCGCCATTCACAATGTGGTTGCCGCCTCGGCAACGGTCGGGCTTCTCGGGCAGGAAGGCGCGACGCTGCGCAAAACCGCCATTCCGACTTTCTACTACCTGCTGCTTGCCGGTGCGATTGGGTTGATCGCCATCTACGGCCTGAGCATCAGCGACCCGCTTGTCGCCGAGATGGCGAGGAATGCGGCATCGGGGCAGTAAGGATCTGATGGGAAGGAGCTTGCTTATCGCCCTCCTCGCCACAGCATGCCGCGTCCTGGCGCTGCGAGGAAGATAACCGTAAAAATGGCGGTAGCAACCAGCACTACTGAGGCGCCAGACGAAATATTGACATAATAACTGAGATACAGACCGGAGATGCTCGACACAGCGCCGATCAGCGCGGCAACCGCCATCATCGCGGGTAGGCGCCGGGTCAACAAATACGCTGTTGCACCCGGCGTCACCAGCATTGCTGCGACCAGCCCCACGCCAACCGTCTGCAGTGATACCACGATTGTGAGTGCAATCAGGAGCAACAGCAACATCCGCAGCCGCTCAACCGGCAGACGTTGAGTCGCCGCTAGCACCGGATCAAAGGCAACCACCAGGAATTGACGGTAGAACGCCAGGACCGTTAGCAAAACCGCAGTGCCAATCCCGGCGATCAGCCAGAGATCGGTTGAGCTAACCCCTAGGACATTCCCGAACATGATGTGGGTAAGATCAACGGCATAGGTGCGCACACTGCTGATCAGCGCCACACCCAGAGCCAGCGCCGCGGCGAAGACGATGCCGATGGCAGTATCCTCTTTGATCGTCCCCTGACGCGAGAAAAAACTGATCAGCAGCGCTACAACGACGGCGGTGACCAGCGCCCCCACCGTCAGACTAGTTCCTGTCAGATAGGCAATAGCAACGCCTGGTAACACGGCGTGCGCCAGCGCATCGCCAAGGAACGCCATCGAACGCAACACGACATAACATCCGATAATGGCGCATAGTATGCCCACCA
>JBEPYG010000002.1:0-45226 GCA_041641515.1 Roseiflexus sp. | reverse complement strand
CGGTGCATCGTGAACATTGTGATCTGTGGATCAAAAAAGGGGTACGACTTCCGTACCCCTGCATCGTGCGAATGTCACCTGCTGGCGGAGGAATGCTCGATTAAGAACCCGGTATCCCCTGGGGGGCGGGGTTCAGGATCAGCGCCGCTCGGCAGGATTGACCGGGCAGGTATTGATGCCCAGCACCGAATAGAGCGGGCACACGCCGATTGCAGCCGTCACAAGCAGCATGAACGCGACCACGCCAGCAACAATCTGCCAGACTCCGCTCAACAACGTGAATGCTGCCGCAAGCGCTGCTATTCCAAGCACCGCACGAATGCCACGATCTACTACACCTTCATTCTTTGCGAACATTGTCAGGCTCCTTTTCTGGTGTGCTGAGAAATGTGTCCGATAACCGTATCACTCTTGAAATGCAGCAACCGGCAAAAGGTTACAGAAGGACTGGTAATGCGACCGGGGTACAATAGGACAAAAGCGGTTACCACCGCGCTTGCCGATGTCATGAGAAGCAGAGGAGATTCCTGTGCAGGCCGTTGATGATACTGGATTGTTCAGCAAGATTATCGAACAGCAGCAGGCGCCGGCGCTACAACGCATCCTGCTCGCAATCAGCGGCGCAGCGCTGGTTGCGCTGATCGTCTTCCTTGCGGCGCTTGGTATGACGCCTACTGGTGGCGTTCCTGCCACCGGTGCAGTCGTTGTGATGCTGACCAGTTTGGCCAGTGTGGCGATCCTCCGTCGTGGGCGCTTTCGCCTGGCGGTTCTGATCGCATCTGCCGGTCTGACCGGCGCAGTGTTCTTTGTGACCGTCATCTACGGGTACCCCGCGGCGACGCCGTTCTTACTGGTAACACTCTTACCGATCATCCTGACCGGTCTTCTGATCGAAACGCGCGCACTGATTGCAATCGCTGCAGTGAGCGGGTTGCTTCCCGCCTTCATCCTCTTCCTCCATCCGGCGATTGATCCATTCATCGATGACTCAGTTCAACCGCCCGGTGATCTGACCATTGTTGCGGTTGCCTTGTTCGTGCTCGTGCTGTTGGTGGTCGCGACAATCATTGCGTCGTTCGGTCCGGTGCTGCGTCAATCACTCATCAGGGCGCTGTCGCGTGAGCAGGAACTCAACCTTTTGCGCGCATCACTTGAAACAACCGTCAATGAGCGCACTGCCGACCTGCAGAAAGCGCTGCATGCCGTGGAGCAGCGCGAGGCGCAATTGCAGCAGACGCTCATCGAACTACGCACAAGCCAGGAAACAATCCGCGAACTGAGCGCACCGGTTCTCCCGATATTACCCGGTGTGCTGGTGACACCGTTGATCGGCGCGATCGATGAAGCGCGCGCACAAGTATTCGTTTCAAATGTTTTGCACGCTATTAAGCGCGAACGCGCGCGTTACGTAATCTTCGACATCACCGGCGTTCCGCTTGTCGATACGCAGGTCGCTCGCACGATCCTGCAGGCTGCCGATGCCGCACGTCTGCTTGGAGCACGGGTGGCCGTGGTCGGCATTCGTCCCGAGGTAGCGCAGACGATGGTGGGGCTCGGTGTTGCGCTCAAACAAATGCACACATTTGCAAACCTGCAACAGGCGATTGGCACACTGCACGCCACACAAAAATCCACGTAAGTGAACACGGTCAGAGTAAAAAACACACCCAGGAGTGTGGGCATCTTGCCTGCGTCTTGCACGCGAGGGCGAGATGCCCGCACTCCAGGAAACGGGCGAACGGTCACCACGTAATACCATTTTTGATTTTGGAGTACTACGCCTGGCATCACAAAGCCTAAAACCGCACATGGCAATGCGGCATTATCAACGATAACCGGTATAACTGTTCACAATTCCGGTATTTGACGCCTGCGCTCTTCTGTGGTATCCTCGCTGCGCCTTGCAAATTGTGAAAGAAAAGTAAACAGGTCCACGACGACTGCATGATGTCACAAAGCAAACGCCTGGTGCGGCGTTGGCTGGTGCTGGCCTTCGTTGTTGTTGCACTGGTCCA
This sequence comes from Roseiflexus sp., assembly GCA_041641515.1. Classification (GTDB taxonomy): domain Bacteria; phylum Chloroflexota; class Chloroflexia; order Chloroflexales; family Roseiflexaceae; genus Roseiflexus. The sequence goes on along the minus strand of JBEPYG010000002.1, from coordinate 43,211 downwards.
GGCATCGCCGCTCATCGCAGCAGACCATGCCGGGGTCGCTCCCGAACTCTGGCTGCCGACGCCTCCCGGTGAAGAGTGGCGCATCATTCAGGGGTACGCCTGTGGCACCCACAATGGCTGGGACCGCTACTCACTCGATCTGGTTCGGGTTGGTGGTCCGAGCGCCGGCGCTCCGGTACGCGCCGCTGCTGACGGTGTTATTTTCGTCTGGGCGCGGCGGAGCGGCACGCTTATCCTCCGTCACGAGGGCAATCTCTACACCATGTACACCCATATGCAGCGCGCCGAAAATCCACAGATCGGTCGGATCGTGGCGCGCGGCGAGGTAATCGGCGCTGTCGGCGATCGCGGATCGCCGGGGATCGTCCATCTGCATTTCACAGCATTCACAGCAGAGGGACCCTGGGCGCGCAATCGGCGTTCTGTGCCGTTGCGTTTCGTTGAAGGGTATGACCTGCCGGAGATTGGCGGATGCAACCAGTACGGTGGGAAGGTGCTGGTGGCTGGCAACACACCGCTGTCGAACGTCGAAGGAATTGGTTTTGCGGGTGCAGAAATCGGGCGCTGGTACAGCGGCGACGTGCGGATCGAGTTCAGCGGTACAGCAATGACCGCGGGGTATCGGGCAGCGTGGGAGGCAGATCCTGCTGGCGCGACGCCGGCAATGACAACACCCAACGGAAGCGTCAGTCTCGCCGAGGCGGGCGAAGGGTTGCACACGCTCTTCGTGCGCGGGTGGGACCGCAATGGGCAGCAGACGATCGCCACGTTCGGGCCCATAGGCTACGACATCACTCCGCCAGAACCTCCGCCTGCAATGGAACCGATCGTTCTGAAAGCCGGACAGACAACGCCAATCACTTGGGAACCGGCGGGCGACGCCGCTTCCGGCGTTGCCGGTTACCGCATCTACATCGGCAACGATCCGGCTGGCATCTCGGAATGGTTCACTCCTCTGCCAGAGATCGAAGCGCCGCCACTGGCGCCCGGCGAGCACCTGCTACGTGTGCAACCCATCGATTATGCTGGCAACGCGGGGGAATGGACGACGATCGCGCGCATCGTCGCACGACCGTAAGAAAAGCCTGTCGTAAAGCACGAGACTGATATCATTGCGCGCAAAGCACTCTTGCAGTTCGCCAGAAGATCGCCCTGTGCTGGCGCGCCTCGCAATGACGGCGGTGCAGGGTTTCCCCGAAGAGAAGCGAAGCTAGGCACGATTGCGTTGGCAGTCGTGCCTGCTCAAATATCCAGGTTGCGCACCTCGAGCGCGTGGGTCTGAATGAAGCGTTTGCGCGGCGGAACCAGATCGCCCATCAACATGGTAAAGGTCTCATCCGCCTGCTGCGCATCTTCGAGCGTCACCTGCAGGAGCAGGCGATTGAGCGGATTCATGGTTGTTTCCCACAACTGCGCAGCATTCATCTCGCCCAACCCTTTATAGCGCGTCACAACCGCTTTATTGCGCTCCGAAGGCGAGAGCGTTGCCAGGTACTGATCGCGCTCTGCGTCGGTAAAGACGTACTTTTCGGTCTTCCCGTGCACAACGCGGTAGAGCGGCGGCTGCGCCAGGTAGAGATGTCCGTTCGTAATAATCTGACGCATATAGCGGAAGAAGAACGTAAGCAGCAGCGTGCGAATATGGCTGCCATCAACATCCGCGTCGCACATCAGAATAATGCGATGGTAGCGCAATTTGGACGGGTCGAACTGATCGCCGACGCCGGCGCCGATAGCAGTAATCAGCGCCTTGACCTCATTGTTGGAGAGCATTTTGTCGAGCCGGCTTTTCTCGACATTCAGAATTTTGCCACGCAGCGGCAGGATCGCCTGATAGCGCCGATCGCGCCCCTGTTTGGCGCTCCCGCCGGCGCTATCACCCTCAACGATGAACAACTCGGTGCGCGCGGGATTGGTATCCGAGCAGTCAGCCAGTTTGCCCGGCAGCGAAAACCCTTCCATCGCGCTCTTCCGAGACGTTTCGCGCACCTTCTGCACAGCGATGCGGGTGCGCGCCGCCGAGATGCACTTCTCAACAATGCGTCGCGCTTCCTGGGGATTCTCTTCGAGCCAGGCGCCGAAGGCGTCGCCAAACACCGTGTTGACGGCGCTGGTGGCGGAAGGGCTGACCAGTTTCTCCTTCGTTTGCGAACTAAACTGCGGGTCGCGCAGTTTGACGCTGATGACAGCAGTGAGTCCTTCACGCACATCATCGCCGGTCAGGTTCCCCTCGTTTTCCTTGAGAAACCCTTTGTTGCGCGCATACGCATTGATGACCCGCGTCAGCGCGCTGCGAAAACCGGCGACGTGCGCGCCGCCATCGGTGTTGTTGATGCCGTTGGCAAATGCATAGACCGAGTCGGTATCGAAGCTTTCGGTGTACTGCAGCGCCACTTCCACCATGACATCATCGACGACGCGTTCGACATAGAACGGATGCTTGTGAAGCACATTCCTGTCTTTGTTAAGATGGCGCACATATGAGCGAATACCGCCCTCAAAATAAAAGTTAACCTCATTGCCATCACGTTCATCAACGAACCTGAAGCGCAACCCTTTGTTGAGGTACGCCATCTCGCGGAAGCGTTGCGCCAGAGTCTTGAAGTTGTAGTCCAACGTCTGAATGATCGTCGTATCCGGCAGGAAGCGCGTGATGGTGCCACGCCGGTCGGTCGGACCGACTTTCTGCACCTCGCACAGCGGGACGCCACAGCGGTACTCCTGATAGTAGTGCATCCCGTCACGTGCATTATGAACATCAACGCGCATATATGCAGAAAGCGCATTGACGGCAGATACACCGACGCCATGCAAGCCAGACGAGACCTTATAACTTTTATTGTCAAACTTACCGCCCGCGTGGAGCACCGTCATCACCACCTGCAGGGTGCTGACTCCGAGTTTAGGATGCGGACCAGTCGGAATGCCATAGCCATCGTCGGCAACCGTTACCGACCCATCCTCGTGGATGGTCACCTCAACGGTCGTTGCGCGTCCAGCCATCACCTCATCGACCGAATTATCGACGACTTCGCGCACCATGGTGTGCAGGCCATTGACATCGGTTGGGCCGATATACATGCCGGGACGACGGCGCACCGCCTCCATTCCCTCGAGCACCTGGATCTGATCTTCATCGTAGCCGGTCGCACCGACCGATCGCAGCGGTTCTGTTGTCATAGACGACTCGAATTATTCACTGGCAGGATTGGTACTACACTCCTGAACGAATAATATGTTGTTCACTCAAACGGCGCAGACGTTCGCGATAGAACGCCATCCGCGCCGCCGCCAGACCGACGCCGATGTAGGCGCTGCCGAGCGCTGCAGCCACCCCGCCAAGCGTCGATGTTCCCAGCATCTCCCAGATCACCTCGGTACCGCGGGTAATCAACAGCGAGAGGAGCAAAAACCCAACAACGCCCCACAGGTTGCGGCGCACCAGTTCAAAACTTGCCCGCAAAGCGCGCAGCGGACCCACCCGGCTCATCACAATCGCCTCATTGGCGAAGCCGACATAGATCTGCACCCAGATCACCACAACCAGGATCAGGCTGACTGCCAGCACACCGAGTACTTCATTGACTGCCATAAGGAGCGCCGACGCAACGGCGAACGGCAGCCCGACGAGCACGAATGCCGCTGCCAGGATGGCCATTACCCCGAGCACTGCAGCGCCAATGCGCACCATCACCCGCCAGAGGTCGGGTTGCAGTGCCGGTTCGCCGCGCACCGCAGCGCCAACCAGCGTTAGAAACAGTATACCGACAGGAAAGACGATCAGATTGATCAGCACAAAGGTCAGCACTGCCGCGGGCACACTGGCGATCGTGATCACCGCACCGGTGCTGCTGGTCGCCAGGGCGCCTGGCGCAAAGCGCGGGATAATGAAGCGGGGCATAACGCTCATCAGCCCCAGTGCCTGACGCAGGTCGGTCTGACCGAGTTCTGCCAGCAGTGCGCTCATCTGGCTCTGCGTATCGCCATTCGCGTCCGCCGATGCGCCTGCCAGCCTGGTAAGAAAACCATCGAAACGGTCGAATAACGGCGCAAACGAAACCGGCGCCGTCGTCAGCAACGCCAGGTTGAACACGAACACCAGCAGCAGCGCAGCTGGCCTGCGGTGAATGGCGCGATATCCTTCGCTTAGCGTGTCGATAATCGAGGCGGGTTGCGGCATACTGGCGCTCTAAGTACGTTATCAGGCAACCCTGGTATTATACCATATGTCGCTTCGTATTGGAGACGATCAGAACATGGGTTCACGTGCACAGATGACGAGACTGGGAGATGACGTGATTACGTGATCGTCTTGCGTCCACATTCGCACCTTCCCGCGTTCCTGTACCATTCCGCTGTCAACGAATGGGATCGCACCCTGGGTGCATCTCTCCGACTGCCTGCACCTCTGCTCCGGCGTTTGCACGCACCGATTCCGTGAGCACGAGATATTGGCGTGAACCAACGTTCTACGTTCCACCTTCAATTGCCAACGGTGTTATAATAGAAGGGTTCTATCCCATCAGAAAGCCTTAAAGATGGCAATGTCCACGGTGTCGAATCAGGTGGTTTTCACGCCAGAGGCGCTCGCTGCGCTGACGGTTCCTGGCGCTGCAGAGCGCTGGAATGCTATCCAGGAACGGTTGCAGCCGGTGCTGGCGGCATACGCAGCTCGCTTCAGCGCCGAAGCGCTCCGGCATTTTCCACGTATCTGGAGCCTCTACGAGATCAGTTACCGCACGCAGCGCGCTATCAACCGTGGTCGCGGCGTGCGCGATCCAATCGACGACTACTATCTGGTCATTGATCGACCGCCGCGCGGCGCAGGGGTCTACCTGGCAGTTAGCGGCGCCGAACGCCTGATCCTCGTCGCCCTCCAGGTTGCGCGCCGCCGCAAGGACGACCTGGCGCGCGTATGGGAGGAGTCGCGCGCGATCTGGATGCCGCTGGTGGAACGCATCCGCGAAGTACGCTTCGCCGACCGTGAGCGCGCGCCCGATCCGGCAGCACTGTGGATCGACCGCTACTTGACAAACCGTACCGCATCATCGCTCCTGGCGGGGTTCGCGTACCGCTGGGACGACCCGCAGATTTTTGAGCCGGCGTTCATCGAGCGCCTGATTGAGGACGCACTCGCGTTGCTGCCGCTCAACGAAGCGCTCATGGAGCGCGCCGAGGCGCGTGATCCAACCGGCGCCGCCTGGCTGCGCGAACAGCGCGTCGCCTATCTGACGGCGGAAGAACCGCCGATCGAGGTTATTATCGAGCGTATTCGCGCTCACAGGTTGACGCTCTCGGAGCGGATCATTCGCGCCTACCACATCGCACTGCGCACCCGACCGCTCGTTGTCCTCACGGGCATCTCGGGCGCCGGCAAGACCCGCCTGACTCGCCTGTACGCCGATGCGCTGGCCGGCGACCATCTGGCGCCGGGTCAGGAGAATGAGCGCTACCTGCTGGTGGCAGTGCAGCCCGACTGGCACAGCGCGCGTGATCTTCTGGGGTACTACAATGCGATCACAGGGAAATACCATCCTACGCCGTTTCTCCGCTTTCTGCAACGCGCCGCCGCCGATCCGACCGCGCGCTATTTCGTGTGCCTCGACGAAATGAACCTGGCACGACCGGAATACTACCTGGCGCCGATCCTGTCAGCGATGGAGACCGATGACCGCCTGATCGACCTCGGCGCTCCTACCGCCACTGTGGAAACTGTGACCGGCGAGACTCTGACCAATCCCCTTCGCCTGCCACCGAATGTCGTCATCGTCGGCACCGTCAACGTTGACGAAAGTGCGCACGCCCTCTCCGACAAACTGCTCGACCGCGCGAATGTGATCGAGTTGACTGACATTGATCTGGAAGGGTTCCGCGCAGCTTATCCTGGCACGATCAACGACGCCATCTGGAGGATGATCGTTCAGGTTCACGACAGGGTGGCATACGCAGGGCAACCATTCGGGTATCGCGTCCTGAGTGAGATACTGCACTACATCGAACAGTCACAGGGGATACTGACGCCGCAGCAGGCGCTCGATCTTCAGATTAAGCAAAAAGTGCTGCCAAAACTGCGCGGCGACGACACGCCACGTCTGCGGCGCGCATTGACCGAACTGCTGGAACTGCTGCTCGGCGCACCCCACAGTGACTGGAAACGCGCCGCGCAGGTTGCGTCCGACGCTATTGCTGCTGCACCTTTCCCTGAGTCGGCCGAGAAAGTGCGGCGGATGCTCGAACGCCTCGATGTCGATGGATATACCGATTTCTATGGCTGAGGCGCCCCTTTCTGATCGAGACGCTGCGTTTCGAGTATGATAAGAAGGGCGCGTCACCCACAAATCACTACCGAAGGAGACGAGAGATGTCGCTAACTGCGCTTTCGCCGCTCGACGGACGTTACCGCGCCGATGTCGCCGATCTTGAAGCATATTTCAGCGAAGCGGCGTTGTTCCGCTATCGGGTGCGTGTCGAGGTTGAGTATCTGCTGTTTCTGACGCGCGCACGGGACGCCAATCTCGCGCCGAAACTCGATCCGCGCGCCGCAGCGGCATTGCGCGATCTCTACCGCTCATTCTCGGCTACCGATGCCGAAGCGATTGCCGCGTGGGATCGCAAGGTCAACCACGATGTCAAGGCGGTCGAATACTGGCTGCGCGAGCGGCTCGATGCGCTTGATCTCGGTGCGTGGAAGGAAGCGGTGCATTTTGCACTGACATCGGAAGATGTCAACAATCTGGCGTATGCCCTGATGACCCGTGAGGCGCGCGATCTGACGCTCATGCCTGCGGTTGGCGAGATTATTGCGACGGTACGCGACCTGGCGTTTGCGGAAGCCGAGACGCCGATGCTGGCGCGCACTCATGGTCAACCCGCCACGCCGACAACCTTCGGCAAGGAGATGGCAGTGTTTGCTGCGCGTCTCCAGCGTGCACACGAACAGGCGTCCGGCATCCGGATCACCGGCAAACTGAACGGAGCAACCGGCACATTCGCAGCGCACGTCGCAGCATTGCCGCAGGTGGACTGGATCGCGTTCAGTCGCGGGTTCATCCGGTTCCTTGACCTGGAGCCTGTGCTGTTGACCACTCAGATCGAGCCGCACGACACCCTTGCCGAACTGTGCGACGCATTGCGACGGATCAACACGATCCTGATCGATCTCTGCCAGGATATGTGGCGCTACATCAGCGACGGCTACCTGGTGCAGATCGCACGTCCCGACGAAGTCGGTTCGTCCACCATGCCGCACAAGGTCAATCCTATCGATTTCGAGAACGCCGAAGGCAACCTGGGGCTGGCAAACGCACTGCTGGAGCACTTCAGCCGCAAGTTGCCGGTCTCGCGCCTGCAACGCGACCTGACCGACAGTACGGTGTTGCGGAACCTTGGCGTGGCGTTCGGGCACTGTCTGCTCGGTTATCGGCGCGTTAGCAAGGGATTGGGCAAGATCGCTGTGGATCGGGAGCGTCTGCTGGACGACCTGCGCCGTCACCCGGAGGTGCTGGCGGAGGCGGTGCAAACGATTTTGCGCCGCGTCGGTTACCCGGAGCCATACGAGGCGCTCAAGCGCCTGACGCGCGGGCAGGCGCTGACAGTTGCGATGCTGCACACATTCATCGAAGAACTCGACGTTGCGCCGGAAATAAAGAACGAACTGCGCGCCCTGACGCCGGAAACCTACATCGGGCTGGCTGACCGCCTGGCGCGGATGGTGTGAGGCGGCGATCAGCAGCTCTTACAAAATAGTGCGCAAACCGATCAACTTCCGGTACTGTCGGGCGCTTGACCTTCGCCGATCTTCCGTAGTATGCTTTCGCAAGGTGAATAAATCGTCATTCCTTTGCGATCCTTGCTATGACCGGCGCACCATCCGATGTTACCGGACAATCTGACCAGACTGTATTGCTGATCCGTCTTGCTGATGAGATCTATGCGTTGCCATCGGTCTACGTGCGCGAAGTCGGGCGATACCGGGCATTCACCCCCGTTCCTGGCGCTCCGCCGCTCATTCCCGGCATTATCAGTCAGCGTGGCGTTATTCTGCCGGTTGTAGACCTTCGTCTCGTGCTGGGGATGCCAACCGTCGAGACCACCCGCTCGACACGTCTGGTGACCGTCGTGTACGAGGATATCGACATGGCGCTGCTGGTCGATGCTGTGATCGATCTGACAGCGTTGCCGCCCGACGCCTTCGGACAGCTGCCAGCCGGTCTCGACCCGGCACGCGCCCGGTTTCTCCGCGCCGTCGCCTTCTACGATGACCAGACAGTCGCGATGCTTGATGTCGGGGAGATTGTTGCAGCACTGCGAGAGGCGTAGGAGGACTTTGGATTTCTTGATTTTTGGTTCGTGGTTCCTGGTTTTCGGTTCTTTGATGTTCGGTTCCTGGTTCTAGATTTTTGATTTTTCAGTCTGCAGTTTGCTATTTCCTATTTTCTATTATGTTACTTATCATTCGCACAACACGGCATCGTTATGTGGTACGGCGCGAAGACGTCGCGACTCTCCGCGCCATTCACCGGCGCACCGGCAATGGTCAGGAAACAGACGAAGACCAGTCTGTCATCATGGTGGAACTGGGAGCGCTGCTCGACCCGGAGGATGTCAGCGAGATACAACGGCGACACGCTTTGATCGTTCCTCTGCGGCGACGCACCATTGCCCTGCTCGTCGATGCAGTGGATAACCTGGTCGATCATGCGGCTGTTCAACCGTTGCCGCCATTGTTGCACCAACGTCTGCACGAACCATGGGCAACCGGGGTTCTTTTAATGGATGATCATCCCGTCGTACAACTCGATGTACGAGCGATTGCACGCAGTATCCTGTTGAGAAGAACACGCGATACAGAGCAGAAGTGAGCGTCGTATGGAACAGGTCTCGAATCGTCAGATGTTTGCCAGTGTCATTACCAATCCGCAAAGCCAGGACGCAGACCGCGCCAGAGTGCTGACGCACCTGACGATGGTCTTCGGTGGCGTTGCCGGGCTCGGATGCGTGCTGATCATTATCCTGGCAGTGATCGGCATTATGCCGCAACAGGTTATCGGCGCCGCCTTCGGGATCATTGGAATGGTAGCAGTGATTGTCGGCGGCACGCTCGGCGCATTGCGCTCGGGCAGGCATACAACGGCATCGAATATTTTTCTGTACGGTTCGCTCATCTATGTTGTTGGCGTGATTTATCTGGCAGGCGGCGTTACAGGTCCCGCCGGCATAGCGTTTCTGTTTCCAATCGTGGTTGCCGGGCTGTTCGGGCGCGCTGCCGAAAGTCCGCGTCTCTTCGGCGTGGCGCTCGTGTCGTATATCACGCTCGCCTTTGCTGAAACCGCCGGCATCCTCCAACCGCAGAACAATCTGCCGGGATTGCCGCGTACCGTGGCATTCGTCATCTTCTTCACCAGCGTCGGCGGTTTACTGACATATGTCGCGTCACTCTGGTCTACCAGCACGCTGCGCTTCCTCGAGCAGACCCGGGTGCAGTCGGAGGAGTTGTACGAAACCAACCAGCGGCTGATCGAGAAAAATATTCAGCAGGTCGAATTGGGGAGCGAGCTTTCTGCAGCCGCCGGCGAGTTGCTACGCGCCTCGCATGAGCAGGCCAGTGGCGCATCCGAACAGGCGAGCGCTGTGTCGCAGGTTAGCACCACTATCGAGGAATTGGGTTCGACTGCGCGCCAGATCGCCATTGCTGCCGAACAGGTGGCGGAAGCGGCGCGGCAAACGCTCGAGAACCTCAGCGAAGGGCAGGAAGCTGTCGATAAGAGCATTCAGGCGATGGACCGCATTCGCAGTCGTATGCAGGACGTCTCGGCGCGCGTGTTGAATCTTGGCGAACGGTCACAGCAGATTGGCGAAATCATCGACCTGATCAACGACCTCTCCGATGAAACGCACTTGCTGGCGCTCAATGCTGCTATCGAAGCGGCCGGCGCTGGTGAACACGGTCGTCGGTTTGCGGTTGTGGCGGCTGAGGTCAAAAGTCTGGCCAACCGCGCGCTGGTCGCCGCGAAAGAGGTCAAAGGCGTCATCGCCGAAATTCAACAGGCGACCAATGCCGCCGTGCTGGCCGCCGAAGAAGGCGGCAAGGAAGTCGCCGCCGGCGTCGAACTTGCCCATAGCGCCGGTCAGGTGATGGACGCGATCGTGATGGTTGCGGAGCGCACGGCGCAGAGCAGCGCCGAAATCAACCTAGCGACCGCACAGCAGCAGAGCGCCAGCGAACAGGTGGTGGAGACCATGCGCGAGATCGCTGATGTGGCGCGTCGCACAGCGGCAGGCGCACGTCAGGTGCAGGACGCCGCACAACGTCTGACCGCTATCGCCAACCGGCTGCATGGTCTCTCCCAGGAGGACAACGCGCGGGTGCGCTGACACAGCGAGAGGGGTGCGGCGCAACGTCGGCTCAGCAGGAGAGACGGTGCGTATTGCAGATGCACCCAGATGCGCTGGATGGGGCGCATTGAACGTGGAGCATCCAACGATTACAGATTGAAGGTGCACACAAAGAGCCGTTATGATGCACCAGTTCAGATAGCTATCACAACGGCTCGTTGCGTGACGACAAGAAGACCGAACGTGTATGGATCTGGCGTCGTTCTACAGTCAATTTCGCGATGAAACGGCGGAGAACATCCGTATCGTCACTGAAGGCCTCGTGGAGCTCGAGGGCAACGGTCTCGAAGGCGAGGCGCGCCGTGAGCGGATCGACGCCATCTTTCGCGCCATGCACACCATCAAAGGGTCGGCGCGCATGCTCGGTTTCGAGGCGATTGGCAAAATTGCGCACACCTGCGAACATATTCTGGCAGCTGTGCGCGATGGCCAGCGCACGCTCGATCGCTTTCTGACCGATGAATTGCTGAAGGGGAGCGACGCGATCCTGGAATTGCTGGCTGCTACCATCGAAGGGAAACCGTCGTCGATCGATGTCGAGACGCTGACGAGCCGTCTTGGACGAGGAGTGCCGCAGCCTGACCCCGCGACCGACACGCCGACGCTAACTCCGATCGAGCCGCAACCACCGTCGGTTGACGAAGGCGCATCGCAACCCGTACCCAAGGGCGGACGTGAACGCACACGTCAGACGGTACGGGTGCGGGTTGATCGGCTGGATCGGTTACTGAACCTGGCGGGTGAATTATCGATCGGCAGGCAGATCGAAGAGATGCACCTTCACGCGCTGGAAGAGTTGAAAGGGTTGCTCGAACGCCAGCAGCGATCGTTGCTGACGCTCGAATCCGAGCTGCGGCGCGTTCGTCTCACGCCGACCCAGCGCGAAACGTTCGACCGCGAAATGAACGGCGCGCTGAACGCAGGCGAACGCGCCGACTCCATCGTCCGGCTGCAACTCGAGCGCATCGGGCAGCATACCACACACAAAGCGCAGTTGATCGACGACCTCGAGCAAGAGGTCATGGCGATCCGCCTGACGCCGGTGGCGACCCTCTACGCCAACCTTCCACGCGCGGTGCGCGAACTGGCGCGCGACCTCGGCAAGGAAGCGTCGCTGCGGTTGACGGGTGAAACGACCGAACTGGATCGGAAGGTCATCGAGGCGCTTGCCGATCCAATGGTGCACTTGATTCGAAATGCGCTCGATCACGGCATTGAGCCCGCAGAGGAACGCGAGCGCCTGGGGAAGCCGCGTCAGGGAATGATCGACATCGCAGCACAGGCGCACGGCGGTCGGGTGTTGATCAGCGTGCACGACGATGGACGCGGCATGGATCCGCAGCATCTGCGCGAAGCGGCAGTGCGCAAAGGTCTGATCAGCGTCGATGCTGCAGCAGCGCTTTCAGATCAGGAAGCGCTGGAATTGATCTTTATGCCGGGTTTTACGACGGCAAAGATCATCACCGATGTGTCGGGACGGGGCGTTGGCATGGATGTGGTGCGCACCAACCTTGCTGAGATTGGCGGTGAGGTGCAGATCGAGTCGCAGCCTGGCGTCGGGACGACCATTATGCTCTCCCTACCGCTGACGCTGGTCACTACGCGGGTATTGCTCGTCGAAACCGGCGGTCAGTTATTCGGCTTCCCGGCATCCGGCTGCCAGGGAACGGTCTGGGTGCGCCGCAATCAGATTCGCACTGTCGAAGGTCGCGCAGTTTTTCAGCACAACCAGATATTGACGCCGCTCCTGCGGCTTGATGAACTGCTCGGCATTGCGAACGGGCATCCATTCGCCAGCGCCGCGCGTGTGCCGGCACTCTTGATCGGCGGTGCGCGTCGTCCGATGGCGCTGCTGATCGACCGCATGGTCGATGAGCGTGAAGCGGTAATCAAACCACTTGGACCACTCCTGGAAAAACAGCGCCGTTACAGCGGTGCGTTACAACTCGGCGATGGACGACTGGCGCTCCTGCTCAATCCGATGTTCCTGACTCAGCTGGGACGCGGTACGGCGCTCGTTGCCCATGCGCCGGAACAGAACCAGCGGCGCCGCGCACGCCTGCTCGTGGTGGACGACTCATTCGCCACCCGCGAGTTGATCCGTAGCATCCTGAGCACTGCCGGATACGAGGTGGCGACCGCTGTTGACGGACTCGATGCGCTTGACAGGCTTCGCGCCGAACCTTACGATCTCGTCGTCAGCGACGTCGAAATGCCGCGGGTAGACGGTTTTACCCTGACCAGCCGCATCCGCAGTGAGCTGGGCAAAACCGATCTGCCGGTCATCATCGTCACTAGTCTGGCATCGGAGACGCATCGCCGACGCGGACTGGAAGTCGGTGCGCAGGCGTATATCGTCAAAAGTCAGTTCAATCAGAACAACCTGCTGGAGACAATTCGGCAGTTGATCGGTATGTGATCATCCTATGTCTTCTATCGTTGCTCGGGTCCGATAGACCGGTTGCGACGCGAAAGGACACGAGGCGTACTATGGCGGAAAAGATTCTGGTGGTCGACGACAGCAAACTGGTGACCGATATTGTCAAGATGCGACTTGGCATGTACGGTTACGAGGTGCGCCTGGCGCACAGCGGCGAAGAGGCGCTCAGAGCCATCGAAGAAGAAGTGCCCGACCTGCTGGTGCTCGATGTGCACATGCCGGGGATCGACGGGTATGAAGTCTGTCGCCGGCTGCGTGACAACCCGGCGCTCGATGATTTACGCATTATTATGTTGACCTCAAGTGACGACAAGCATGCCGCATTTGAGGCAGGCGTCGATGACTATCTCAACAAGGATGTCGATCTGCTTAACCTTCCAAACCGGGTCAAGATGATCCTGGAAATGGAGTAGTACGAGCAATCGCCGGACTTCTGGCGGGCATTATGTGCACAATGCTCGTCAAACGTCTATCCTGGGTTCAGGTAATGCGCCGCCGGGAAGATTCGGCGGCGTGTTGGTATGAACGAAAATCCTGCTATCGTCAGTCGTTCGCACTGAACCGAAATGAGTTAATGCATGACCAGGCCCATCCGTGTTGTTGTGGTGGACGACTCAGCTCTGATGCGACGTTTCATTACCGATATGCTTCAGCGTGACCCGTCCATCCAGGTTGTCGGCGTTGCATCGAACGGGCGTGAGGCGATCGAGGTGGTGCAGCGGCTGCGCCCCGATGTCGTGACGATGGATGTGCGCATGCCGGTGATGGATGGGCTGGCGACGACAGAGCATCTGATGGCGTATTGTCCGACGCCAATTCTGGTGCTGACTGCATCGCTCGCCAGTTATGAGGTGGATATCACCTTCAAGATGCTCGGCGCCGGTGCGCTCGAAGTGATTGAGAAGCCACGGGGCGACAACGCGCAGACGATCGAGCATGCCGCACGCGATCTGGTGCGGCGTGTCAAGATTCTGTCGCGCGTCAAGGTGGTCACTCATCTGCGTGGTCGGCGTCGCGCGTCCGGCAACGATAGCGCATTACAACCGGCATTCCAGGCTCATCAGGCGCCCGCGTCGGACACACAAGCAGCTCCCTCGACCGACACGCCGATCGTTTCGCCGATCAGCAGCGCATCTGCTGCCCTGCTCAGCCCGATCGTCGTCATAGGCGCAAGTACGGGCGGTCCGCGTGTCATCCGCCAGATCATTGCCGGTCTTCCGCGCGCCTTTCCTGCCGCCGTACTGGTTGTCCAGCACATTGCAGAAGGGTTTAGCGAAGGAATGGCGGAATGGCTGGCAAGCATCGGTACGCTGCCGGTGCACCTGGCACACGAAGGATCGCCTATTCGCGCTGGCGAAGTGTTGATTGCTCCCGATCAACGCAGTCTGCTGGTGACACGCCACGGCACAATTCATCTGAGTGATGCGCCGCTCCTGATTCAGCGACCATCGATCGATATTACGATGCAGGCAGTCGCCGATGTGTACGGCTCGCGCGCAGTCGGCGTGCTGCTGACCGGTATGGGACGTGATGGCGCCTATGGGATGCGAGCGCTCTACCGTCGTCAGGCATATACGATCGCCCAGGACGAGGCAAGTTGTGCCATCTTTGGGATGCCGCGCGCAGCCATTCAGCTGGGTGTCGTGCGCGAAGTGCTGCCGCCAGAAGCTATTGCACCGCGGCTGGTAGAAGTCGTGGCCGGATTGGTTGCGGGTTGAAAGCGAGAAGATTGCAGATAAACGGCCTGCTGAATGCAAACGAGTGATACGGGTATGGTGCATGATCTGTTCGTTCCTCCGCCTGTTCGTCTCTCGCCGGAGGCGTTCGACCGGTTGCGCGTCCTGCTGGCGGATTACAGCGGCGTCTACCTGGACACGGCGCAGCAGCGGGTGCTGGAAGCTGGTCTGGCGCAGCGGATGGCAGCGCTCAGCGAAACGCTCGAAGCATACGAACAGCGCATCAGCACGCCAGCCGGTCGCAACGAACTCCACCGTCTGGCGGAGATGGTGGTAAACCACGAGACTTTTTTCTTCCGCAATGCGCCGCAGATGCGCGCGCTGCGCGAGACATTGCTCTTTGAACTGCACCGCCGCAAGCCTCCCGGTGAACCGATCCGCCTGTGGAGCGCCGGGTGCGCAACCGGCGAAGAAGCGTATTCGCTGGCGATTACCGTGCTGGAGACATTCGGTCTGGCGATTGTACGTCCGGTCGAAATCTGGGCGACCGATCTGAGCGAACTGGCGCTCGAAAAGGCGCGTGCCGGCTTCTATCGGGGCCGCTCACTCAACAATGTGACGCCGACGCTGCTCAACCGCTACTTTGTCCGGCGGGGCGACGGGTTTCTCGTCTCGGACGCCGTGCGGGCGCTGGTGCGTTTCGAGCAACTGAATCTGCTCGAGGCGTTTCCACCGACTGCATACAATGTCGATGCGATTTTCTGCCAGAATGTCACAATCTATTTTCGTCCAGAGACACGACGAGCATTGATAGAACGGTTTCACCGTTGCCTGCCAGCTCACGGGCTGCTCTTCCTGGGATTTTCCGAAACGCTCTGGAACGTGTTCGATGGGTTTCGCTCACGCGAAGTGTCAGGTGCGTATGTTTATCAGAAGGTCAATCTGCCTGACCGATCGGTTCAGCATCGCGCCACACCGCGCCGATTATCGCCATCTGAAGAGCCTCGACGACGTTCGCTATCGGTCGTTGCTGCGCCACCCAACCCTGCGCCAAAACAGCGATCGCCCGTCGCTGCGACCGACCCGCGTGTCGGTGATGAAGATGCCGGTCGTGTTGAACAGGCGCAAGCCTTGATCGATGCCGGCAGAATTGACGAAGCGATGGATCTGCTGCGCAGCATTCGACCCAACTCGTTGCTGGCGCCGCGCGCACTGGTGCTGGTGGCGCGCGTGCACGCCGATCGTGGCGAACTCGATCTGGCAATCGCCGAGGCGCGCCGTGCGCTCGAGATTGATGCATTGCGCAGCGATGCCTATCTGCTCATCGGAACAATCTATGCGCGTCAGGGACAGTGGCACGATGCGATCCAGGCGCTCGAACGAGCGCGCTATCTCAACCCCGACGCTGCGCTGGTTTCCTACCATTTGGCGCTGGCGTACCGTCAGGCGGGCAAATCGGAACAGGCGATGCGCGAGTTTCGCAGTGCGCTGAACAAACTGGCGGCGTACCGTGCTGAAGATCTCATCGAAGGCGTCGAAGTCGGCTGGCTGCGCGCCACATGTGAACAACACCTGGGCATCTAACCCATGATGCGAAAACGCCACAAACGATCGGAGCACCATTTCACACTGCTCAGCCACACGGCAGCGAAGCGTCCACGATGCGCCAGACGCGCTGCACCGCCGCCGCAACCGCAGATCAGCCTCGAAGAAGCGCGGCGTCAGGCCGAAATCGAACACGAACTGCTTCTGGCGCGCGATATTCAGCAGGGTCTGCTGCTCGAAGCGGTGCCGCGTCTGCCTGGCTGGGAGATCCACGCCATTTCGCTGCCGGCGCGCGATCTGGGCGGCGATCTGTACGATTTTCTGCCGCTTGGTGATGGTCATCACGGCATCATGATCGGTGATGTGTCCGGCAAGGGGTTGCCGGCGGCGTTACGCATGGCCGTTGCACGCACCGTCTTTCGCTACGCCGCGCGACGCGGCGCCATGCCGGGCCGCACGCTGGCTGATGTCAACCGCGGCATCATCGCCGATATTCCGCAAGGCATGATCACCATGCTCTACGCCACGCTCGATCTACGTCACGGCATCGTGCAGATTGCCAACGCCGGACACCATTATCCATTGCTGCTGAATGGACGCGTGAGTGAACTGGAACTGTCGGGGTTGCCGCTTGGCGTGGATGGTGATGCCGACTATGAGGAGATCTGCACTGAAATCGAGCCGGGCAGCACCGTGATTATGTACACCGATGGCGTTGTCGAAGCGACGAACCGCGATGGCGAGTATTTCGGGTATGAACGGCTCGAGCGCCTGTTGATCGAAGGCGCCGCACTGAAACCGCGTGCGCTGGTTGCGCGTCTGTTGCACGAACTGCGCACCTGGAGCGATGCCGGACAGGACGACGACATCACCGTGGTGGCGGTACGACGACGCTTTAAACGCCTGGCGGATGAACTGCGCAGTATTATGCGGGATGTGTTGGGCGACGAACGCGGCGAGGAGGCATGGCGGACGTTGCCGCATCCGGGTGATGCAAACGTAGCTGCGTGGACGGAAGCGCTGCCGGAGATAATCAAAGCTGCGCAGAGTCACCTGGGGCGCGGTCTGGCGCGTGAGTTGAACGCACAGATCCGTTTGGCGCTCGAAGAATACAGAGATCATGAAAAAATGTGACCAAGGCGCTACTAAACTGCAATCGAGTCGCCTTCAACAGCGCAGAGGTTCGTAGTAGAATAAGAGAAGGCGTCAACCAGAAACGACGCATGAACGCCAACCGGTGAAGGGCACAGGTAGACGATGAGTTCAACAGAACCGCTCAATTTCATGCCGCTCGATCTGGACACGTTCAGCGGGAGCGAGCGATTCATGGCCGGGACGCGCCTGGGGGCAGCGTTTGGTCAGGGTATTCGCGCCTACCTGCGCGCTGACTATGCCAATGCGATCGAGCACTTCAAGGCAGCGTTGATCGCCGCTTACATCGAAGGTGAAGAACGCGCTCAAATCTACGATCGCGAACGCGCAATCATCTATCTCTACATCGGCAATGCGCTGGCATACCAGGAAGATTGGGAAGGGGCGCTGCGCGAGTACCTAGAAGCCGTACAGACCGATCCGCAACTGTCGGAGGCCCACTACAACCTGGGCGTGGCGTTTGCCGCGCAGGGGCGGCTCGATCGGGCGATCGCCGCCTTCAAAGAAGCTATCGAGCACAACCCGCGCCTGTACGAAGCGCACTTCTCCCTTGGGCGCTGCTATCAGCGTCTCGACGACGCCGGACGGGCGTATATTCACTACGACCAGGCATGTCAAGCGCGTCCGCAGGCAGCTGAGCCGCGCTACTACATGGGGCTGATGCACCAGAGCCACGGCGCGCACGAACTGGCACAGCGCTGCTTCGCCGAGGCGCTGCGCGTCGAACCGACGTTCGTCTCCCCGGAGTTGCAGGACGAAGTGCTGGTCAATCGCTCAGAAGAAGAAGTTGCACAGTGGTACTACCGGCTCAGCAACGATTTGAAACAGCAGGGATACGAGGAGGAGGCGGAACGGATCTATCGGGCATTGCTCCAGTGGCGACCGGAAGAACACTATGCGCGCTACCTGCTCGGCAATCTGCTGGCGCGAGCGCGGCGGCTCGATGAGGCGCTCGACGAGTACGCTCAGGTTCCACCCCAGGATAAGCATTACGTCGATGCGCGCATCCGTATCAGCGCCATTCTCAAGTTGCAAAACAAAATGCGCGAGGCGTATGATACCCTCTTCGAATGCGCCAGACTGCATCCCAACAACGGCCAGTTGTTCCTGAACATGGGTAAGCTGCTCTACGATATGAACAAGCACACGGGCGCCATCAAGGCGTTTGAGCGCGCCGTGCAGTTGCTCCCCAACGACCCGCAGGCGCACTATTTGCTGGGGTTCATGTACAACCTGATGGGGCGCGAAGGGTGGGCGCTGGCAGCCTGGCGCAAGGCAGTGGAACTTGCGCCGGACGCCCATTCGCTGCGCTACGACCTCGGCTATATGTACGTGCGACGCAACCGCTACGACCTGGCGGCGAAAGAGTTTGCGCGCGTGCTCCAGTTCTGGCCCGACGACGTCGAAACCAATTTTATGCTTGGGTTGTGCTACAAAGAGTTGATGGAACCGGCGCGCGCCATTCCACTGTTCGAGAAAGTGCTGCGACGCAATCCGCGTCACGTGCAGGCGCTGTACTACCTGGGCGCTTCGTACCTGCAGATTGGCAATACGTCGCTGGGCAAAGCTTATCTTAGACGGTATGACTATCTGGCGAATCAGGAACAGACAAGCGCTTCTGCACCGCGTCGCGCCATGCGGCAGCGCAGCGTCGGCATGGTGGGTCTATCGTAAGCGTTGAGGAGCGACGTGTCCATGCAGCAAGTCCTTGTGAATATTCCGTCCGTGCCGATATTCGAGCGCGTCGTTCGCGCCAGCGCCGATGAAGTCGGGCGGGCGCTCGGGTTCAGCGCCGAACGCGTCGAAGACCTGAAACTGGCGGTCAGTGAGGCAGTGAACAATGCCATCGATCACGGCAATAAGCGCCATCCCGGGAAACTGGTCGAGGTTGTCTTTGCGCTGCACAGTGACAAACTCGAGGTCCATGTGACTGACGAAGGCGGCGGCGTCGAGACAGTCGACTTTTCTCGAAAAGTCGTTGAGGATCAGAATCTCGATGCGGGTATGCATCGCGGCTTCGGTATGTACCTGATCAGCGCTCTGGTTGATGACTGCGAAGTGAACTCGTCACAGTCAGGCACAACATTGACTCTACGTCTCTATCGGAGGAGCCAGGACCATGACGAATGAGATGAACGAAGTGATCCGTCGAGAAGAGTTCGGCGATGTTGCGGTGCTGCATATTATGACAAATAGTGTTGATGCTGTGTCGGCAAGCGCAATCGAGGCAGTTGCTACAGCAACGGCGATGCGCCCGATCACCGTCCTTGATTTTGCAAATGTGTCATTTATCAACTCGGCAGGCATCTCTGCTTTGCTCAAGTTCGTCGTGTCGGCGAAGAAATCCGGTTATACTCTGTACGCGATGAACGTAACCCCGCATCACCAGAAGGTTTTCAAGATGGTCGAGATGTCGCGCTATATGCCCCCTATCGAAGAGCGCGACCTTGCGGCGTACCGGTAGCAACGCGGGTACGTGAAACGTGCGAACGTGGAACGTACCCGACCTTTGAGGTCTTGCGCTGCGGATCGTGTTTTGCCCCCGCCAGCGAAACGGTCGCTGCGATGCGCATATCCGCCTCCCGATCTTGAAAGTCTCGCAAGCAGCGGTGCATCACAGCACGCCTGGACGCAGGGCGCAACAATCTGCGATTCACCCTCTCAACCAAGAACAGTGCACAGACGTGGGGAGCAATCACCTGCGCGCCACATAATACGCTACACCGCCATCGTTGACAATGAAGACCCTGCCAGTCGAAGGGTGAGACAGCAGGAAACCGCGCTGAAAGCGCCGGTAGCCGCCAGTTTCGCCACGTTCCGGTTCGATGGCCCACCCCAGTCGGGCACGCACGTCGGCATTGCGTCCCCACAGGTAGCCAAAGCCGCGTTCGGGCGCGTACAATCCAGCAGGCGGCGGTTCGGCAATGCCGGTGGGAACTCCTTCGCTCCACTCATCGGCGAAGCGCTGCCACATCAGTCGTTGCGGATCGACAGGATCGAGAACGAAGACGAAGATTTCGCCTGGACTCATGACGTCACCGGCAAACTGGCGCATCCAGAGCATCATACCGCGCTCGAAACGCTGAACCGCAATCGGGACCTCACGCAACCCGATTTCTCTTACGAGAACCAGTTCGCGTGAGGTCGCAAGCGGGCAACCGAGGAGCGTGCGATAGGCGTAAGCGGTTGGTTCGTACTCAATCACGAGCGGCACACAATCGTCGATTGCCATCACCGCAGCGCCCAATCGACCTAAAAGCACCTCGTAGGGCGTGCCGGCAAGTTCTGCGTGGTACTCCATCCGCCGGCGTTCGAAGTACTGCACCGGATAGACGCGCCCTTCGATCTCCTCATCGAAGCGTTCCGTGATCGGGTAGCCGAACCGCTCCAGACCGCCGCGGGTGCGCCAGTAACTCAGAAATGGCTCACATACCTGATGACCGGTAATGGCGAAGTAGGCACATCCCGGCGCCGCCTGCGCAACAGTCGGGAATGACTGCCAGGGACGCCCCTGCAGTTCCAGGTAGCGCGCTCCAAGACGGCCAGCAGTGATCCGTCCGTCCGCCTGAATCTCCAGACGATCGCGCTCGAACCATTGCACCGTCAGCATGCGATCCTCAGCCATCTCGGTTCGCTGCGCGCTGATCGGAAAGCCAAATGTGCTCAGACCACCATTTCGTGTCCAGTAGGTCAGGATTGGTCCAGAAATACAGTAGCCGGTTTCGCGGAAGCATTGCTCGCGGCTGGCAGCAGCTGTGCTCTGTGGGATCAGGATGGCGCTCAGGATAAGGAAGAGGATCGGTATGAAACGGTTCATCATTTTTCTCCCGTATGGTGCGATGGGGACAGATAGCAGGCAGGGACGCATGATCACACGCTCGCGAGGCGGCGAGGCATTGTTCTTCCGCATTGTGCATGCGGACAGCGAGCGCAGGGCCGGATATCGATCACGATTCTACCACGAAAGAATAGAAAGCTACGCAGCAGGTTGGATCGTACATATGTATGAACGCGGCGCGATCATGAGGAAGCCTTGTTTCATGGTATACTGTGAACAGTACTGACCAGTCAGTCGACAGGCAAATGCATGATTCATCCAACCGACAAACGTTCCGAACAGAAGAGCACCCGCGAGCGTATTCTCGAAGCGGCGCTGGATATCTTCTCGTCGAAGGGGTACCACGATGCGCGCCTGGACGACATTGTCGAAGCGGCGCATATTTCGAAGGGGTCGATCTACTTCTACTTTCCGAACAAAGAGCGCCTTTTTCTGGCGCTGGTCGATCAGTTTGCCGATCTGATCGAGCGGCGCGCCACTGAAGCTATCGAGCGCCAGCCGCGCGCCGGAATCGACCGGGTGCGCGCAGCGATTATGGCGGTCATCGAAACCTTTGGCAAATATCGCCGTCCTGCAAAAATCTTGCTGGTGCAGGCTGTTGGACTGGGGGCGACTTTTGAGAAGAAACGGCTGGAGGTGACCGACCGCTTCGCCGCGCTGATTAAGCGCCACCTCGACGAAGCAATCGCCGTTGGTGAAATTCAGCCGATCGATACCACGGTTGTGGCGCATGCCTGGATGGGAGCGATCTACAACCTGATCATCCGCTGGGTGATGACCGGCGACCCGCCAGCGGAGCGAATTCCGCCAACTCTGGTGCCGTTGTTGCTGCGGAGTGTCGATTATCCTGTCGGCGGGGATCAGAATGACCGGTTTGTGGATTTTTGATGTTCGATTTTTGATTTTTGGCGCCTGGTTCAAGGGTTCTGATTTTTAGTTCTCGGTTCTCAGTTTCTTATTTCCTATTTTCGATTTCTGGTTCTATGAACACATCCTTCCAGCAGCACTATGGTCGTCTGATCAGTCTGAGTATGCCCTGTCCTGGCGTGTCCCCTGCCGACCTGTTGCGTCACGCGCGCGGGCAGCCGCGCTCGTTCTGGGAGAGCGCACGCGACGGGGTGGCATTCGCCGGGATGGGGATCGCCGTCGAGTTGATGGCGTGGGGCGCCGGTCGCTTCGTCGAGATCGAGCAGCAGGCGCGTGCATTATTCGAGAACGCGGTTATGCTCGATGAGCGCGAGCCGCTGGCGGCGCCGCGTCTCTTCGGCGGCTTTGCGTTCCACGACGATTTCGTGCCCGATCTGGCGTGGGCAGACTTCCCACCGGCACATTTTGTGCTGCCGCACTATCAGCTGGTGCGTGTCCGCGACGCGTTCTGGTTGACACTGAATGTCCACGCGCCACTAGGCGAAGACCCATACGCGCTGGCGTCCGACCTGCGCGAGGCGTTGCTGGCGCAGGTCGATCTTCTCCAGAGCGCGCCGCCGCCGTTGCCAGATCGTTCACCGGCGCGCCTCGCATATCCCATGCCATTCGAACAGTGGGCGCGCAGTGTGGAGCGGATCGTCCGGCAGATCAATGCTGGCGAGCTGAAAAAGGTCGTCCTGGCGCGACTCGCCGAGGCAGCGTTCGATCAGCCGGTAGACATCGATCATGCGCTGGCATATCTGGAGCAGCGCTACCCCGATACCTACCGCTTTCTTTTTGAGCCGCGTCCGGGGCGCGCGTTCTTTGGCGCAACGCCTGAATTGCTGGCGCAGGTGAGTGACGACAAGGTGGACACGATGGCGCTGGCAGGCAGCATCCGACGTGGCGTAACGCCCGACGAAGATGAACAGCTCGCGATGGCGTTGCTCGATAGCGCGAAGGATCGCCACGAGCATCAGATCGTGGTTGACGAGGTGTGCAATCGCCTGGCGCCACTGACGATTCGCCTGCATGTAGGGACAACCGGTGTCATGGCGCTGAGCAATATCCAGCACCTGCACACGCCGATCAGTGGTACGCTGCGCGAGCCGCGCGGCATTTTGCCGGTCGTCGCAACGCTCCACCCAACACCTGCGCTCGGCGGCGAACCGCGTGAAGCGGCAATGCGCCTGATCGCCGAACTGGAACCGGCGCCGCGCGGCTGGTATGCCGCACCCGTCGGTTGGATCGATCGGCGTCTGGATGGGCAATTCGGAGTTGCCATTCGCTCGGCGGTGGTGCAGAGCACACGCGCCTGGTTGTACGCTGGTGCGGGGATTGTCGCTGAGAGTGATCCACTGCGCGAGTGGGACGAAACGAACCTCAAGTTTCGCCCAATGCTCGAGGGGCTAGGAGGCGGGAATTAATGCCCAACCGCAACGTTCTCTACGCAACAACACTGGTCGATGAACTTGCCCGTGCAGGGTTGCGGCACGTCTGCCTGGCGCCCGGGTCGCGCAACACGCCGCTCGTGCTGGCATTTGCCCGGCATCCTGCCATTCGGGTCTCTTCGCATCTGGACGAGCGCAGTGCGGCATTCTTCGCGCTTGGTCTGGCGCTGGCGACCGATACGCCGACCGCGGTGGTCTGCACCTCCGGTTCGGCAGCGGCGAACTTCTTTCCGGCGATCGTCGAGGCGCACCAGGCGGAAGTGCCGCTTCTGGCGCTGACGGCTGATCGTCCGCACGAATTACGTGATAGCGGCGCAAATCAGACCATCGACCAGGTGAAGATGTTCGGCAGTTTTGCACGCTGGAGCGTCGATGTGTCGCTGCCAGAGGCGACGCCGCCGCCGGTTGTGGTGCGTTATCTGCGGACGCTGGCTGCGCGCGCGATGGCGATCGCCGGCGGGGAGCCGCGCGGCGTGGTGCATCTGAACCTGCCATTTCGTCCGCCACTGGAGCCGACGCCGGTCGCGGGCGATATGACTGAGCCGCCGACAGCAGCGCAGCCGCGTGACGACGGCGCGCCGTACACGCGCATCGTGAAGGCGGCGCCGTCCACGCCACCAGAAGCGATCATTGAGCAGATCGCTTCTATCTTCGAGCGACACGAACGCGGATTGATCGTCTGCGGTCCGCGCTGCCCGGGCGGTGCATTCGGTGAGATGGTGAGCGAGCTGTCGCGCCGCACCGGCTACCCGGCACTCGTTGATGGCGTGTCCGGCGTGCGCTTCGGCTATCCTGGCGTCATCGGCGGGTATGAAGCATTCCTCTCTGGTGAACACGGCTTCCCACCGCCGGAGGTCGTGCTGCGGTTCGGTGCGGTTCCGACCTCGAAGTGGCTCAACCAGTACCTCGATGCAGCAGCG
Organism: Roseiflexus sp.; assembly: GCA_041641515.1. GTDB lineage: Bacteria > Chloroflexota > Chloroflexia > Chloroflexales > Roseiflexaceae > Roseiflexus. The sequence goes on along the minus strand of JBEPYG010000002.1, from coordinate 18,888 downwards.
CCGCCGGTGGTCATTCATGTGCGCGCCAGTGGCGTCTGGGCAGATGACAGTCATCGAGTGAGCCATTTCGTAGCGGCTGATGAGATCGCCTTTATTCACGCGCTGCTGCCGCGCCTGACTGAACGCCAGAGTGCCTGGATGCAGCGTTTTGTCGAAGCGGAGACGCGGGTATGGGCAGCTGTCGAATCCGGAGTCGCGGGTGAGCCATACTTCGACGGCGGCGCCGTGTATGACGTGATCGACCTGTTGCCGGATGGCGCATCGCTCTTTGTGGGCAACAGTCTGCCCGTGCGCCATCTCGACCAGTTCGGGAAGCCGGGGGTGAGGCGCATCCATGCCTTTGCGAACCGCGGCGCATCCGGGATCGACGGGAATATCTCGACCGCGCTCGGCATTGGCGCCGGACGACCAGACGCACCGCTGACGGCGATTGTCGGCGACATCACGTTCTATCACGATATGAACGGTCTGCTGGCAGTACGGCGTTGCGGTGTTCCGGCAACGATCGTGTTGCTCAACAATGACGGTGGCGGCATCTTCCATCGTCTGCCGATCAATCGGTTCGATCCAGAGTTTACCGATTATTTCGTGACGCCGCACGGACTCGATTTTGCGCCCGCGGCGAAGATGTACGGTCTGGAATATGTGCAGGTCAGGGATCGTGAGGCGTTCCGCAGCACCTTCCGCGCCAGTATCGACACGCGCGCCGCAACGCTCATCGAACTGCGCACCGATGCGCGTATCGACCTTGCGCGGCGAAACGCCCTGATCCAGGCAGCTAGAATGCCATGACATCCGAACGTTGTCTGCCTCGTACCGTTGTTGGAGAACAACAACGCTGCCGTCACTCATAACGCCGTTGCGTTGCAACGGCGCCGTCATCAAACGAATCGTACAACCATAACCAAGGAGAACGCCATGGCACGCTTTACACCCACTCTGTCATCGCTCGTGGAATGGACCGAAGTCAAGGAATACGAAGATATCACCTTTCACGTTGGCGGAGGGATCGCCCGCATTGCCTTCAACCGTCCTGAAATCCGCAATGCCTTTCGTCCCAAGACGATCGACGAGATGACCGAAGCGCTTCTGACTGCCTGGCACGACCAGAGCGTCGGCGTTGTCATCCTGACCGGCAACGGACCCAGCCCGAAAGATGGCAAGTACGCATTCTGCTCTGGCGGCGACCAGACGGTGCGCGGACAGGCGGGGTACATCGACGACGAGGGTGTTGCCCGGCTGAATGTGCTGCAACTGCAACGCTACATCCGCACCATACCAAAGCCGGTGATCGCGGCTGTCGCCGGGTATGCGATTGGCGGCGGACACGTGCTGCACGTCATCTGTGACCTCACGATTGCGGCGGACAATGCTATTTTCGGTCAGACCGGACCGATCGTCGGGAGTTTCGATGCCGGGTTTGGTTCGAGTTATCTGGCAGCGATCGTCGGGCAGAAGAAGGCGCGCGAGATCTGGTACCTCTGCCGGCAGTACAATGCGCAGCAGGCATTGGAGATGGGGCTGGTCAACACAATCGTGCCGGTGGACGAACTGGAAGACGAAGCAGTGCGCTGGGCGCAAGAGATTCTGGAGAAGAGTCCGATTGCCATTCGCTTCCTCAAAGCGGGCTTCAATGCCGATCTCGACGGTCAAACCGGCATTCAGGCGCTGGCGGGCGACGCCACCATGCTCTTCTACATGACCGAAGAAGGCAACGAAGGCAGGAAAGCGTACCTGGAGAAGCGCAAGCCTGATTTCTCGAAATTTCCGCGCCGTCCATGATGCGTGACTGGCTTTCGGCTCAGGCGCTGGCGCGACCCGACGGCGCAGCGCTGATCACCGGCGAAGCAACGCTGACGTATCGCGCGCTGCACGCACAGACAGCAGTGTTCGCTTCCAAGCTTGCGGCAGCCGGCGTCGAGCGCGGCATGGTTATCGGCGTGCTGCTGTCGAACCGTCTCGAAGCGGTGCTGGCGGTGCACGCCGCACCGCGCCTCGGTGTGACACTGGCACTGTTCAACACGCGCCTGACCCCTGCGGAACTCGATGGTCAGGTACGCGCTGCGATGTGCGACTTCCTGGTGTGCGAGCGTGACACGCTCCCGGCGGCGCTGGCGCTCCCTTCCGCGCCCCGTGTGCTCTGTGTTGACCCGGTCGATGACCCGCGCCCGACGTCGATCCATCGATTACCTGCACAAAGCGCCGCATACGACGAGCGCACCATCGATCTCGATGCGCCGTTTGCCATCATCTTCACCTCTGGCACGACGGGCGCACCACGGGGTGCAGTGCTGACATATGGCGCGTTCTTTGCCAGTGCGATGGCATCGGCGTACCGCATCGGGGTGTTGCCGCACGACCGCTGGCTCTGCGTGTTGCCGCTCTACCACGTCGGCGGGCTCAGTATTCTGCTCCGGTCGTGTTTGTACGGCACTGCAGTTGATCTCTGGCAGCGCTTCGATGCGGCAGCAATCTTCGAGCGGTTGCGGACAACACCGGTCACCCTCATCTCGCTGGTGCCGACGATGCTTTACCGTTTGCTCGAGCATGCCGGAGATGCACCGCCGCCACACCTGCGGCTAGTCTTGCTCGGCGGAGCTGCCGCGCCGCCCGATCTGCTGGAGCGCGCGTTGCAGTCCGGGTGGCCCATCGCCGCCACCTATGGTCTGACCGAGGCGGCATCACAGGTGGCGACAGCGCTCCCCGATGAGGTACGGCGCACACCCGGCAGCGTCGGGCGACCACTGATCTTCACCCGCGTGCGAGTGGTGGACGAACAGGGGCGCGATCAGCCGCCTGGCATCTACGGTGACATCTTGGTGCAGGGTCCGACCCTGATGCGCGGTTACCTTGGCGCCACACCGCTCGACGCCGACGCATGGTTTGCCACAGGGGACATCGGCTATCTCGACGCCGACGGCGACCTGTGGGTAGTGCAGCGACGCAGCGACCTGATCATCAGTGGCGGCGAGAATATCTACCCGGTGGAAGTCGAGCAGGTGCTGCGTCAGCACCCGGCAGTCGCCGATGTCGCGGTGGTTGGCGTACCGTCGGCAGAGTGGGGGCAGCAGGTGGGGGCAGCGATCGTGTTACGTGATCAGAGCGTGGGTATCGAAGAGATTCTGGCATTCAGCCGGGCGCGCCTGGCCGGGTACAAACAACCGCGCATCGTTCGCATTGTTGAAGAGTTGCCGCGCACAGCATCGGGGAAGGTCCTGCGAGCGGCAGTGGTGAAAGCGCTCGAAACACCTGAACACAGCTAGACCGGCTGTCCTTGACACGACAACCACACCTGCTAGAATACGTCCCGTCTGGGTACGCAACAACCCTGTTTCCGGCGGGGAGAGACGGTGCAGTGCATCGTCTCCACATCTCCACGGCGACATTGCATCGTCTCCACATCTCCACGGCAACGGTGCAATGCCTCGACACGAGAACGCAACACCTCTCAGAGACCGGTATCCGGTGCGCCAAGGAACAGAGCAAGCGTACCATCGTGCACGTTCTGGATAGCAGAGGACAACTATGACCGGCGCTGAAGCCACCCCGAACAAAGATGTAGAAGCGCGCATTGCATCACTGTTGCAGCAAATGACACTGGTAGAAAAGGTTGCGCTTCTGGCAGGATCGAGTATGTGGACGACCACGCCGATTGAGCGCCTGGGCATCCCCGCGATCAAGGTGACCGACGGACCGAATGGCGCGCGTGGCGCTGGCGGGTTTGTCGGCGGAACGGTTACTGCGGCATGCTTCCCTGCTGGCATTGCACTGGCAGCGACGTGGAATACCGACCTGTTGGAACAGATCGGTGAGGCGCTGGCAGAAGAAGCACAATCCAAAGGAGCGCATCTCCTTCTGGCGCCGACTGTCAACATCCATCGTTCGCCACTCAACGGGCGCAACTTCGAGTGCTATTCCGAGGATCCGCACCTCTCGGCGCGCATCGCTGTTGCGTATATCACCGGACTACAGCGACGCGGCATAGGAGCGACTGTCAAGCATTACGTCTGCAATGACTCTGAATTCGAGCGCAATACGATCAGTTCTGAGGTCGATGAACGGACACTGCGCGAGATCTATCTGCCCCCCTTCCGCGCAGCTGTTCAGGAAGCGAAAACCTGGGCAGTGATGGCCGCATACAATCGTGTCAACGGCACGTATGCCAGCGAACATCCAGTGTTGTTAATCGATATTCTCAAGCGGGAATGGGGATTCGACGGCATCGTCATGTCCGACTGGTTTGGCACGAAGAGTGTTGGTGAAGCTGCCGCCAATGGACTGGACCTTGAGATGCCCGGACCGACACGCTGGCGTGGTGAACGGCTGATCGCTGCCGTTGAAGGCGGTCAGGTGAGTATGGCGTCGATTGACGAATCGGTCCGCAGGATGTTGCGCACTATTGCGCGGACTGGAGCATTCGAGAATCCAGAGATTCGCCCCGAGCAGGCGATTGATCGACCCGAGCACCGTGCACTCATTCGCCGCGCCGCTGCTGAAGGAATGGTGCTGCTCAAGAATGAGGGCGGCATTTTACCCCTCAATCGAGCAAACCTGTCATCAATTGCAATGATCGGACCTAACGCCAAGACTGCACAGATTATGGGTGGCGGCAGCGCTCAGGTCAATGCCCACTACGCTGTTTCTCCCTACGACGGAATTGTTGCACGACTCGGCAACGGGACGCTGGTCAACTATGAAATCGGATGCACGAACCATCGCAACCTGCCACGGCTCGACAGTGCATATGTCACCCCAGACAGCAGCGGAGAACGTGGATTTACGATCGCCTACTACAACAATGACGACCTGACCGGCGAGCCGACGTATCAAACGACAACCGCAAGCAGCGAGCACGTCTGGCTTGGCGATGTGGCGCCAGGCATCGATCCGCGCCAGTTTTCCGCACGCCTCACTGCACGGTTCACCCCTGCTGAAAGTGGCACCCATACGTTCAGCCTGATCAGTGCCGGGTTGAGTCGCCTCTTCGTTAATGATGTACCGCTTATTGACAACTGGACAAACCAGACGCGCGGCGATGCCTTCTTCGGCGCCGGCAGCTCCGAAGTCACGGCATCAGTGGCGCTGGAAGCCGGACAGTCATACGCACTGCGCCTGGAGTATAGCAACCAGGGCGCACCCATGCTCGCTGCCGTGCGTCTCGGTTATCTTCCACCAATTGCGGAAGATGCCATTGAGCGCGCTGCCAACGCTGCCGCTCGCTCTGATGTCGCGCTGGTGTTCGCCGGGTTGAACGCTGACTGGGAAAGTGAAGGACACGATCGTCCTCACATGGACCTGGTTGGCAGGCAAAATGAACTGATCGAGCGGGTGGCAGCTGCCAACCCGCGCACCATTGTTGTCCTACAAACCGGTTCACCGGTTACGATGCCCTGGCTGGGAAAGGTAGCAGCTGTCGTACAGGCGTGGTATCCCGGTCAGGAATGCGGACATGCGATTGCTGATGTGTTGTTTGGCGATGTCAACCCATCAGGGAAACTTCCACAAACCTTTCCCGTACGACTGGAAGACAATCCGGCGTACATCAACTATCCAGGCGAGAATGGGCGAGTACGCTATGGAGAGGGCATTTTTGTCGGTTATCGCTACTACGAGAAGAAAAAGATCGCACCGCTCTTTCCCTTCGGCTTCGGTCTGTCGTATACCACATTTCGCTACGACAACCTGCGCCTGAGCGCCGATGTCATCGGGCCCGATGATCAGATCACGGTCCGGGTCGACATTACCAATACCGGTCAGATCGCCGGGCAGGAAGTGGTGCAACTGTACGTGCGCGACATTGCTGCACGTCTCACCCGACCGGAGAAAGAACTGAAGGGGTTCGCCAAAGTCGCACTACAACCGGGAGAGACAACCACGGTCACCTTCGTTCTTGATCGCGATGCGCTGGCATACTGGGATGACTCACAACACGCCTGGGTTGCTGAAGCAGGTACGTTTGAGGTTCAGGTGGGCAGCTCATCACAGGATATTCGAGTGTGTGCAGCATTCCGTCTCAGTGACACGACGACATTCGGCGGACCGGCAAAACCGCCGGTGAAACTGAGTGTTGACTCACCGGTCAAACTCCTGATCGAACACGATATCGCCCGCAGCATCCTGGAGCGGCATTTGCCCGGCTTTGTCGAACAGGCTGGCGTCGGTGTGATGATGGGACTGACACTGGCGCAGATGGCAGGGTTTGCACCAGACAAGATAACGCCTGATCGATTGGCGGCGATCGCTGCCGATCTGGCGCAAATAGCGAGTTGAGTGCATCGGTCACAGGTCAAGGCGAGGACGCTCCGCGATCAAGGACTGGCGGCAGTATAGCTGTTGCAAGCGCCATAAGACGCCGCCTCGCCGACGCAAAAACAATTTTTACGGTGTGTGTTTACGCTTGCCTGAGCGCGCCTTTTGCGCCACTGCACCGATTGCCATCCCCAGCAGCGCATACACGACCAGAGAGAGCGGCGCGAGTGGAAGAGCCGTCGCCAGGTCATTGGTGAGAAGATTGACCGGAAACGCGAGATAGCCGATGGCGCCATAGACCGGATCGGTGCAATACCAGGGTCCGGGAGCGACAGGTGGAGCGATACGCAACGGAAGGCACTGCAGAACGACCGCCAGAACCCCTCCCAGCACAAGCACGCCGGCGATCAGACCGGCAATCGCTCCTCGTTTTGCTGCACTGCCCATCATAGTCCGCCACGCGCGGGCACAGGCCCGTCGTCTACGATATCGAATTCTTCAAAATCGTAGACGATGGAGCAGTCACCGTCAACAGTTCCTCCGATCTTCCTCTTGACAAAGCAAGCCAAACATTGTACATTTACAGTGTAAATATACGATGTTTATTTTCACGAAGCCCTATGTCCCCACGACCGCGCAAAGACGAGCGAAGCATCAATCTACAGCAGGCGATCAAAGAGACTGCCTGGCAATACATCGCCGAATATGGAGCGCCTGCACTGAGCCTGCGCGCAATCGCACGCAGACTAAAAATTACCGCGCCTGCGATCTACAACTACTACCCCGACCGCGACGCACTGGTGACGGCGCTGATCATCGACGCCTACACGTCGTTTGGCGATGCGCAGATCGCAGCACGCGACGCGTTCGCGGAGCACGACATCATCGGGCAGCTGCATGCCATTGGGCATGCGTACCGTCAGTGGGCGCTGGCGCACCCGCAGCGCTACCAGCTCATCTTCGGCACGCCGGTTCCGGGTTATGTTGCGCCGATGGATCAGGTCTTTCCAGCTGGAGCGCGGGCGTTTGGTGTGCTGGTCAGCGTTGTGGAAGCCGCGCGCCGTGTAGGACGATTACGAACAGACCTGTTCCCCCCGATCACTCCCGGAGATGAAACGGCGCTTGAGGAGTGGAGACGTTTCGGCGGCGACGCCGATGCTTTATCACTCTCGGTGGCAGTGGTGATCTGGGCGCGGGTGCATGGGCTGGTTTCACTGGAGATCAGCGGGATTCTGCCCCCGATCGGCGCCGGCATCGATGCGCTCTACGAGTACGAGATGGCATCCATCGAGCGGCAGTTTTTTAGAACGAACAATCATGACTGACGAAAGGAAGCACCATGCTTCGTGAACTGGTTCCGCTGGCATACACGTGGCACTCGATGGGGCGCTGGATCCTGCTGGCGCTGGCGCTGGTCGTCGGTATACGCTGCGGGTGGGTATGGGCGCGAAACGCAACGTATGAAGGTCTCGACCGCGCGATGCTGGCGGGATTTGCCGGTGCGATGACGGTGCAGGGAGTATTGGGACTGGCGGTGCTTTTCGGTTTTGGCATGCTGGGAGCAGGTTTCCCGTTGACGAGCATCATGCACGGGATTGCAACCTGTATTGCGATCGTTATCAGTTTTCAGTTTCTGCGCTGGAACGATGCGCCATCTGCAGCACGGGCGCGCAATAGTCTGTTGTCGGTCGGCGGAGCGCTGGCATGCGCCGTTAGCGGGGTGTTGCTGCTACCCGAAGGTCTGGCGCGCATAATGAATGTGTAGCCGTCTTCCGGCGCAGGCTGCGAACGGTGCGCGTATCTGTGCGCCACCGTATATTCGAGCAGCATGTGTACGCGCTGTCCTTTTGTCTGCCCGACGACAAACTACTTATGGGCGGATCGTGCACGAGCGAAACAATATGTATTGAGCGTTTCAACATCCAGCGCCGCAATCAGGAGATGGCGAATTGTGGCAGTGTTATATGACATATGGTGATCCCCTCCCTGCAACAGCGCAGCCTCCTTCGGTCACACAAGCATCGATGGGCAGGCCTTCTGTCAGTGTCTGGCAACAATCTGCTGCAAAACGGCGCGTTCTACGCTCCGGGAGAGTACATCGTGTTTATATGATCTGCTGCACAGCGTCACCTGCCAAGCCCGACGATCAGCGCACGCTGAGGCGGAATATCAGGCAGCTCATACGCGCTGATCGATCCATCGCTGCCAACGGTCAATGGCAGAAGGTTCCCGCTGCCAAATAACAGGTCAGGAGTGTAGACGCCGGGATCGAGATCGCTCTGCCGGGTTGAGACGGTTACGCCGGAGAGTGAGCTAGCGCTGAAGTTAATCACCACCAGCACGATGTCGTCGCCGCTGCGCCGCAGGAACGCCGCCGCGCCGCCGGTTGCATTCAGCGCAGTGAAATCGCCTTTGCCGAGCGCCGGACGGGTGGTGTGCAGACGGATGAGGGTGCGATAGACGTTGAGCAGTGAGTCGGGATCGGCGTCTTGCACGGCAACGTTGACCGTCGGGAAGTCGCTCTGCGGCGCCTGCCAGGGTGAACCGGTCGTAAATCCCGCACCCGGTTCGCCAGTCCACTGCATTGGTGTGCGAATGAGTTCATCGGGCTTCGTGCCCTGCATACCGATTTCTTCGCCGTAGTAGATGAACGGGAGCCCCGGCGATGTCAGCAGCGCGATTGCCGCGACGCGCGCCTTGCCGGTATCGCCGCCGAGAACTGTCATCACGCGCTCCTGGTCGTGGTTGGTGAGAAATGGCGCCCAACGCTGGTATGGCAGGCGGGTCAGCGCTTCTTCCACCGCCGTCAGGTACGGTCCCGGCGCGCCGGTGTTGGCGGAGCGCAGGATTCCTTCGGCAACGCCAAACTCGAAGTAGGTGTCGAGCTGGTCGGGGTAGTAGGGTGCAAGCGAACCGGCGCGTCCACCAAAGACCTCGCCAACGGTAAATGTTCCCCGTTTGATGCGCTCGATAGCTGCTTCAAATGAACGCATCCAGGCGTGCGTCTCGCGCGTGCCTTCCTGCTCAGGACCGTTTTCGACCATGTGCTTGATCGCATCGAGACGGAACCCATCGACCCCCATCTCGCTCAGCCAGAATGCCGCGATCTTCTCCGCTTCGGCGATGACTTCCGGGTTGCGATAATTCAGGTCGGGCATCTCGGCGACGAAGACGCCGTAGTAGTACTCATTCCGCGCCGGCGAACGGTGCCACACCTGTTGTCCCCATGGTCCGCGATAGCCGGGATTGACCGGGGACCAGATGTACCAGTCGCGGTATGGGGACGATGGGTCGTTCAGTGCTGAGATGAACCACGGGTGTGCACTGGAGGTGTGATTCAATACCAGATCAACGATCACCCGAATGCCGCGACGGTTCGCTTCTTCGATCAGCCGCTTGAAGTCTTCGTTTGTGCCATAGTCTTTGTCGATCGTGTAGTAGTCAATGACATCATACCCGTGGTAGCTTGCCGCCTCGGCAACCGGCATCAGCCAGATGCAGTCGACGCCAAGATCGGAACCGCTGGTTGGGTCGCCGTCGTTGATGTAGTCGAGTTTTGCGATCAACCCGTTGATGTCGCCAATGCCATCACCGTCGCTGTCGTAGAACGAGCGGACGAAGATTTCATAGCAGACAGCAGTGTCCCACCATCCTTCCGGTAGCGGTCGCGGTTCTGCCGTCGGTCCGAGGGTGATGGTTGGGAACGGGGTTGGCAGCGGGACGGTGGGGGTCGTCTCCGCAGGGGACGGCGCATTCGCCGCCATGGTGGCGAGGAGCGCCGCCTCCTCGCTCAACGGTGTGGCAGATGGCGCGGCAGGCGGTTCGGTCGTTGCGGGTGCAGCTGCAGGAGACGCACCACAACCGGCGAGGATGATCATCATGCTCAGAAAGAGCGTAAGAACAGGTACTTTCATCGGTCGTCGAAAAGAGGCTTCTGCCCAAATGCGTACTTTTCCGCCGTTGCCCAGTAGCGCGAGAAGCGGCGGAGGTCGAGGCGTCCAGTATACGCGAGAAATGGCTCGACCGGCAAGACAGCGACGGGCACTTCGTGACGCAGGCGATCACAGATCGCACGAAAGCGTGGGCTAGGGCTGAAAGCGGTGACGATGCCGTCAGCCGTATGCTCACGGGCAAATGTCAGCACTTCAGATGCCACGTCCCCGCGCCGGATGACAACCGGCAATTCGAGCAGGCACTCGTAGATGAAGACGATCCGTTTCAGCGAAATGCGCCATTCTTCGAGCAGGGCATCGTCCCAGACCCAGATCGCCGGTGCGCCTGGATACGCCTGGAGCGCCGGTCCCTGCGGACTCAGACAGTCGCCGTGGACCCAGACGATAGGACGGATGAACGATTGGGTTGTCACCCACGTCTCCTTTGCATTGCTACAGTGCACGACACGATACGGCGCTATCTTCCGGTTGAATGATGCGTTCTTCATCTAGCGTGTGCAGGGATGCGCGACCGTCAGAGCGGTCCAGTTCCTGCATAAAACGCATTGCATCAGCAACTCGCGTGGTGATTGCTCGCATAATGTCGGACGGATCGCCGAGTTCTGCGAGGCTGGCCGCCTGGAACGGCTCGGCAAAAACGACGCGCACAACCGGTGGACGGTAGGCAGGGATCAGTACCTGCAATGTCGCCGCTGCCCATTCGCGGTCACGGCGTTTACGGTACAGGCGAGGGATGGGATTGCGCAGCGCTGCCGCCGAAATCGTCCCGCCAACCGCGACCGGCAACACAAGCGCCTCCGGCGCCAGCCGTGCAAACAGGGTGACGCTTTCCGACCAGTTCGCCAATGCATCGATGGCATCGGGCATCACCAGCGGGTCTGGTTCGATCTTACCGGCGGGGTAGATCAGCGCAGCGCCGCCGCGTCGAAGGTGTGCCGCAATCGCGCGCATGCCGCTCATCCGCCCGCGGCTCTCGCCCTCCCCTTCTGGAATAAAGACCAGGCGACTGCTGATATTTGGCAGCAGGCGCAACAACCTGCGTTCCGCTGCAATCACCTTCAGATCAGGGCGTGAGAGCGCAACGAACAGCGCCATTGCGTCGGACATGCCGGGATGATTCGAGAGCACGAGCAGCGGTCCGCGTGTTGGAACGTATTCTGCACCATAGATTTCGAGCCTGCGCGCGAAAGTGTGCACGATCCACGATGCGCCAAGGTGCAAACCGCATGACCCGACCATCTGTTCGTATGCCAGGATTTGATGGGCGAATCGGCGCGCAGGGAGCCAGCAGATCAACTCCAGCAGGCGGCGTCCGCGTCGGAAGCGGTCGAGTTTGAACGATGCAATAAGGTCGTCGATATTCAGGCGGGTCAGCGCGTCGAGTTGTTCAGGATCGCGCTCCTGGCGCAACGTGTAAAAGCCCATGGCACATTCATCCCGCAGCAGCAGCTGCGTGCGGAAAGAGTCGACGGTTTAACGCTTCGTAGGTCCCTTCAAAATCGCAGCGCCCGTACAGCGGGCATGTATGGCAGTAGATGCCATTGGTAAAACGCTCCAGGTTCTCACGATTGAAGATGTACGGCTTATGGCTGAAGGTGCTTGCCACCCACTGCCACGAAAGATTGTTGCTCGCCGGGTCGCCGTCGAGCAGGTGTTCGAGAAACCAGCGCGCTCCCGCCTGCCACGCGATGCGTCGCCAGTGTACCACATAGGCCGCCATCCACATGCGCGCATGGTTGTGCAGATACCCGGTGGTGCGCAGGTCGCGGCTGAACGCATCGATACACGCCAGCCCGGTGCGTCCCTCGATGATGTCGTCCGGCATCTCGGAAGCGTAATCACCGGAGCGGAAGCCGGTCTTGTACGGCTCCTGGTCGCGCCAGATGTCATCGCCGAGGCGTTCGTAGAGCCGCTGCCAGTAATCGCGCCATCCCAGTTCGCTCACTAGTTTGGCTGCATCGGCGTACCGGCGAACTCTGCTGAGCGCGGCGTCGCGCACTTCTGCCAGGCTCAGAACGCCGTGGCGGATGTAGGGTGACAGATGCGTCACTGCCCCGTCCAGGTAATTCCGCGTGGCGGCGTAGCGTCGCGGATCGATATGGCGCAACCGCTCCTCCGCCGCGCGTCGTCCGCCGCGCGTCGCGCTCACTTCATCGCTGCGTGCAGCTGCCTGGGGGAACTCCCGGCGCAGATAGTCGATCAGGTCATCACGGCTGTCAAACGCACGGCGCATATCTGCAGACATACGCGAATCTCCAACATGGTTTGTTTCAGCGGCGCCAGATCACCTGTGAACTCGTCTGTCACGCCGCCGATACTTGCGACAGGCATCACTACAGTACTTCACTTCGTGCCAGTTCTTTGCCAAGCTTTTGCGCCACGTGAAAGGACGACCACACGTCGCACAGATTTTTTCGGGCAGATGCTGTTTCTTGACTCCTCGCATGGGTGTATGCCATTACAGATTTTCACGCAATGCATTTAGATGCGCTATAATAGAACAGATTTGAGCGAGCGATGACACGAATAATGTTTTGATTTGTCGATTTTTACTCATCTCTCATAGTTCTTGATTTTTACACCTACCCTCATTTCTTATCTCGTCCCTGGCTCTTGATTGTTATTTTTGATTCTGGTTTTTGATCTCCAGTTCCCGGTTCTCAAGTTTCCCCAACACCATCTCCGCCTGCCGCGTAATCGCTTCGCGTTCAGTGTTATTGAGCCGCGCCAGACCCAGCACCGCCGGACCAAGTCGCGGATTGGCGCGCAGTGTCGTTTCGTGCTGGATGAGAAAGTTCCAGTAGAGAACATTGAACGGGCAGGCATCCGGTCCGGTGCGCTGCTTTGGATCGTAACGACACCCCTTGCAGTAGTCGCTCATCTTGTTAATGTACGCCGCCGAGGCAATGTACGGTTTGGTCGCGGTCAATCCGCCATCGGCATTCAACCCCATGCCGATCACATTTGGCTGCATCACCCAGTCGTAGGCGTCGATATAGTGCGCCAGAAACCAGTCGTTGACCTCTGCGGGACGGATTCCAGCTAGCAGACAGAAATTGCAGACCACCATCAGACGTTCGATATGATGGGTATAGCCAGTCGCAATCGCGCGCTCGATAACATGGCGCAGGCAGCGCATGTCGGTTTCACTGTTCCAGAAGAAGTGCGGCAGCGGGCGCATGGCATGCCAGGCGTTTGCATCGCGCAACCCAGGCATCAACCGCCAGTACTGCCAGTAGATATACTCACGCCAGCCGATAATCTGGCGCACGAACCCTTCGACCGACTGGATCGGCGCGGCGCCAGTGCGGTACGCTTCCCCGGCAGCCTGCACCATCTGCAGCGGTTCGAGCAGGCCGATGTTGATATAGGGGGACAGCATCGAGTGAAACAGCACATCGTGCGCCGCGCTCATTGCGTCTTCATACGGTCCGAACGCCGCCAGACGGTGCGTGATAAAATCGGCGAGCGCTGCTTCCGCCTGCGCATGGGTGACGGCGAGCGCAAACCCGGTCGCTGTGCCAACCCCGCCTCCACGCGCTTCAACTTCGTCCATGACCTGGCGCGTGATGGCATCCGGCTCGAAGCGCAGCGGCAGCGGCGGCGCAACCGAACGTGGCAGCGGACGACGGTTCAGCCGGTCGAAGTTCCATTCTCCGCCGGTCGGCGAACCGTCCGGCTCGATCAACACCTTGAAGCGGCGACGCATTGCGCGGTAGAAACGTTCCATCACCACGCGCTGCGATGGTTCCGCATCAGGGAATGGATTGTACTGTCCGGTGAGAAACTGTGTGTTGGGCAGCACCTCGACCGGAATACCGAGCGCCTGACTCAGATGGTTCTGCTGCAGGCGGCGCGTCTCATATTCGGCGGATGCCATTGTCACCAGGCGTTGCGACCGGTGCTGTTCAACGTGGCGTCGGAGACCCTCAATAAACGACGGTGCGCGCACCTCATCGACCCGGTACCCCTGCGCGCGCAGCGCCGCCGCGTAGTGGCGCATGGCGCTGAGGATCAGGACGATCTTTTTGCGCTGGTAGGGCATCTGCGCGATACGCGCGTCACTCTCGACCAGCACAACGCGCGTGTTCTGTCGCCCCGCCTGTGCCTCGACTGCTGCAATCGCCGGATGGGTGCGGAGCAACTGGTCGCCGAGAATCCAGACGGTTACCGGTGTGTGTTCCATCTCGACGCTTCGTTCCGTAGATTGACCGTTGAAAAGGAGTACGTCAGGAACGGAACGACGGATGGTTCCGCTCTTACTCGGTAGTCGCCGCGACGTGATTGAGTGACCAAACCAGATATGCCCCGGCAAGCGAGTTTTGCCAGGTTGGGGCGCGCCGCCGCCGTGCCCCGACGGGGTTCTGCTCCAGAACGCGCGGGCGTGCTCCCTCAGGTTCGACGGGCGCGCCACAAGACGGCGCCTGCCGACGCAAAAGCGCGCGGTTACGGTACGTGTCAACGCTTACAAGGACGAGTCTTTGAAGTGTTGTCAAATCGTGGTATAGTACTATAGAATACACATACTTGAGGATAAACGTGTGACAACATTGCTCCTGATTCGTCACGGCGCAAACGACATGGTGCATGGTCGGCTAGCCGGTCGTCTCCCCGGGGTACGGCTGAACGAGGAAGGACGGCGTCAGGCGGCCAACCTGGCAGCGCGTCTGGCAGACCTGCCGATCGAGGCGATATACTCCAGCCCGCTCGATCGGACGGTTGAAACGGCGGAGGCGATAGCAGCGCCGCATCATCTGCCCATTCGGTTAGTCGAAGCGCTGCAGGAGGTCGATTACGGCGAGTGGCAGGGCGCTGAACTAAAGGAACTGTACAAACACGAATTGTGGCCCGGCGTCCAGCACTATCCCAGCGGCACTCGCTTTCCGAACGGCGAAACCCTGGGCGAAACACAAATACGCATTGTCTCTGCGCTCGATGCGCTGCGTGCACGCCATCCGAAGGGGATGATCGCCGTCGTTTCGCATGCCGATGCGATCCGCCTGGCAACGGCGTACTACATCGGCATTCACATCGACCTGTTTCAGCGGCTCGAAGTCGCTACCTGCTCGGTGACGGCAATCGGGTTCACCCGGATGGGACCGCGGTTGCTGGCGTACAACGATACCGGTTCGCTGGCGCATTTGAAGCCAAAGCCGGAAGAAGCTCAACCCGCAGCCGCTGAAAGTGCGCCTTCGCCCGATCAGGCGCCCGATGCAGTCAGCGGGAACGGCGTTGTCGCGCCAGCCGCAGAAACGACCAGTCCGGCATCGCCGGCATAGCATCGTGTCACAACGTTGTATTGGCGTACCACTATGGCAAAGTTTACCTATGATCTCGATCCAGTGACACGCATTACAGCAAGCGCAGTTGGTCCGCCGGGGCAGCGCGTCTTCTACATTCAGGCGCGCCGTGGGCGCGAACTGGTGTCACTGATTGCAGAAAAGGAACAAGTTCGTGCGCTTGCGCAGGCAATCGATCGCCTGCTCGAGGAACTGGCGGAGAACAACCCGCTCCTCTCTTCTTCCGACGATCTCTTGCTGGTAAGCGATATGAATCTGGAAGAACCGATCGAGCCGCGTTTTCGTATTGCCCAGATGGGAATAGGGTACGACGCTGAGCGTGATATGGTCATCCTGGTGATGCAGGGATATCGTGAGGAAGAGAGTGAAGAGGAGCCGCCAACCGCGCGTTTCGGCGCTTCTCGCCAGCAGATGCGCGCGCTCAGCGAGCATGCAACGAATGTGGTTGCACGTGGACGCAAGATCTGCGGTAACTGCGGGCGACCAATCGATCCCGATGGTCACTTCTGCCCACAAATGAACTGATATGAGCAACGAGTTGAGCGTTGGCGAAGTGCTGGCGCTGCTGGCAAAGGGCGAAATGAACGTCCAAGGCATGATGCCTTGGAGCAGCAACTACACGCTGCTCGTTACTGTGCGTGACGGCGATCTGGAGGGCCTTGCCGTGTACAAGCCGCGTCGCGGTGAGCGTCCGCTGTGGGATTTTCCGCGCGGGACGCTGTGTCAGCGCGAATTTGCCGCCTTCCTGCTCAGCGAAGCGCTCGGCTGGTCGCTCGTTCCGCCAACCGTCCTGCGTGATGGGCCATATGGGTATGGCTCGGTGCAACTGTACATTGACTGCGATCAAGACGCGCACCTGTTCACCATGCAGAAAGAAGGCGGCTACGATGACCAGCTGGCACGCCTGGCCGCCTTCGACATTCTCTCGAACAATGCCGATCGCAAGAGTGGTCATTGCCTGAAAGGCACGGACGGTCGGCTCTGGGCGATCGACCATGGCATCTGTTTCCACGCCGAACCAAAATTGCGAACGGTGCTGTGGGACTTCGCCGGTGAGCCGATCTGTGCAGAGATCATGGCGGATCTGCACGCACTGCGCGAAGAGGTTCGCAGTGGCGGGCGTTTCATTCGCGCCCTCGAAGGGCTGCTTGCCCCCGAAGAAGTGCGCGCCTTCCGCCGTCGCCTCGACCGACTCATCGACACCGGGTGCTACCCCGACCCCGGCGCTGCACGCAGCATTCCCTGGCCTCCTGTCTAGCAGACGAGGCGCCGTTCCCCTCCAAACGAACGATCAAGCGTCCCCCGCATCCGTGGTATAATCACTCCTACCTGTTCCTTCCATCACAATCACGACATGCGACCGTCGATGACGCGGCCGCCGGTGGGTGTCGAGCCGCGCATGTGCCTGGACTGTTGAATTCTGGAAGAAAGGGGAGAGTGTAGCGTGGACGCACAATTGGGAACAGAAGGGCGCCCTGTGCGCATTGCTATCATTGGCGCCGGTCCAGCCGGGTTTTACGCCGCTGAGGCATTGCTCAAGCAGCCCAATCTTGTCTGTCGGATCGATATGTTCAATCGTTTCCCGACGCCATATGGGCTGGTACGCGAAGGCGTCGCACCCGATCATCAGTCGATCAAGTCGGTGACGCGCATCTATGATCGGATCGCTGCCGATCCACGTGTGCGCTACTTCGGGAATGTCACCTTTGGGACGGATGTGACCCATGAGGACCTGAAGCAACTCTACGACCAGATTGTCTATGCGGTCGGCGCGCCGTCCGACCGGCGCATGGGCATTCCCGGCGAGGATTTGATCGGCAGTTACCCGGCAACCGCGTTTGTCGGCTGGTATAACGGGCATCCCGATTATTGCAGCATGACGTTCGATCTGTCGCACGAACGCGCGGTAGTTGTCGGCAACGGGAATGTAGCGATCGATGTGGCGCGTATTCTGGTCACCAACCCCGACAAACTGGCAAAGACCGATATTGCTGACTATGCGCTCGAAGCGTTGCGCCAGAGCAAGATCCGCGAAGTCGTGATGCTGGGGCGCCGTGGACCCGCGCAGGCGGCGTTCACCAATGCGGAAATCAAGGAACTTGGCGAACTGGAGGGGGTCGATGTCATTGTCGATCCTGCCGACCTGGAACTCGACCCGTTGAGCGCCGAGCACGTGAAGACGGACAAATCGGCGGCGCGCAATGTCGAGATTCTGCGCTCCTACGCTGCGCGGACCGAACATAACGCTCCCCGACGCATCCGAATGCGCTTTCTGACGTCGCCGGTCGAACTGATCGGTGAGCATGGTCGCGTGGTGCGGGTGAAGGTGGAGCGCAACGAACTGGTGGTTGATAAGCAGGGTGGTCTGCGCGCAAAAGGGATTGGCATCTACGATACGATTGAAGCCGGGCTAGTGCTGCGTTCGGTTGGCTACCGCGGTATACCGCTGCCGGGAGTGCCGTTCCAGGAGGGGTCCTTCATTATTCCAAACGTCAACGGGCGCGTCATTCGACCGCGCGATGATGAAGTCGTCCTTGGCGAGTATGTGGTCGGCTGGGCGAAACGTGGTCCTTCCGGCGTCATTGGAACCAACAAACCCGATGCGGTTGCGACGGTTGCATCAATGGTCGAAGACCTGCCGAAACTGCCTGGCATTCCAGACGAAAACCGCGATCCGGAACGGATTGTCGCACTGCTGCGCGCTCGAAAACCCGATTTCGTCACATATGAAGGCTGGAAACGGCTCGACGCCTACGAGACTGCGCGCGGCGCCGAACAGGGACGCCCCCGCGTCAAGGTGACGACCGTTCCCGAGATGCTTGAGATTATCAACGGGAAAAACCCGTAACGTTCCTTCACCCTTCTTCAGCTGAAGAGGTATCGAGCAGGGCGATGACGCGCGGGCCGGTATGACTGAAGACGCACCCTTTTGGATATGCGCCACAGGTGCAGCCGCGCCCGCTGCCTCCGCAACCGGCGACGGTCGTATCCTTCAGGCGACCTTTGCGAACCCAAAAGGCGATCATCCCTTCGAGCGCACCCGCTTCAATCTGAAGCCGCTGGCTCAACTCATCGAGTGATACCGGCCCGTTTGCCTGTTCGATCGCGTCGAGAATCTGGTAGAGCATCTTGCGCACCTGTCATACCATTGTAGATTGCCCCGGTTGGCATCATATTGCGTTTTGTTGTGGGCGCTTCCGGCTGCGTTTGGACGATCAGAATCAGGAGATCGTGTGATTGCGTGATTACATGATTGCGCGATACGCTCACGACCACGTTTGCACGTTCCACCCGCCAAGACCCTTGAGGTCGGGACACGAGAACACGATCACCGACGTGAGACTGCAAGGATCGGGCGCGTTTTCCACGTTCCAGCTCGCGGCATA
>JBEPYG010000001.1:34171-51383 GCA_041641515.1 Roseiflexus sp. | reverse complement strand
CAGAGTATGGACACGAAGTCTACGCATACGATATTGATCGCCAGCGTATCGAAGCGTATCGGTCGTGTCGTCCCGACGCGATCGAGCATTACGTGCACGAGCCTGGATTGACGAATATCATTCTCGAGAACCATGGACGGTATCTGTTTTTCGTTGACGATATCGAAACGGTGATCGAAGGCGCCGATGCGCTCTTTCTGTGCCTGCCAACGCCCCCCAAGCCAGATGGGTCATCGGATCTCAGCTACTATTTTGCTGCGGTGCATCATCTCGCGGAACTGCTGGCGCGTCGGCGCGATCAGCGTCGTGTAGTGCTGATCAATAAAAGCACCGTGCCGATCGGCACGGCGCGGCAACTGGAGCGTGTCCTGCGCGATAACCACGTGCCTAATGCAGGGGTTGCCTCGAATCCGGAATTTCTCCCTGAAGGCGACGCGGTCGAAAAGTCACGCCGACCAGATCGTGTGGTGGTCGGTGCGGACTGTGAGGAAGATTTTCGCATTATTCGCCGGATTTACTCACAATTCGTCAACCACGTGCGCATTCGCTATATCGAAACCACGCCGGAAACAGCAGAAGCGATTAAGTATGTGGCCAACACGCTGTTGTTGACCTACATCTCGTTCTGGAATGGGGTAGGGGCGCGTCTTGCCGAGACGTTCCCAAATATCGTCATGGAAGATCTGAAGCGTGGCGTTACCGCCGATGCGCGCATCAGCACCTGGGGATCATATGTGTCGAATGGCGCCGGGGGGTCATGTTTCGGAAAGGATATCCTGTCTCTTATATATCAACTGAAAACGGCCGGGCAGTCGGTTGATATCCTGCAGTCCGTCTATGGGATCAATGAATATCAGAAGACCTACCTGATCGATCGTGCAATCCGAGAGGCAGGAGTCAGTTTCAATAACAAAACGGTCGCCTTGCTGGGGTTGGCGTTCAAACAGCGCACCAATGATATGCGCGATTCGTCATCGCTCAAGGTGGTCGAGGCATTGCTGGGCAGAGGGGTACGCGCCATTCGTGCCTACGATCCGATGGCGTTGCGTGAGGCGCGCAAGTTCTTCGATCCTGAAAAGAATCATCTCTTCGAACGCATTTCCTACCATACATCGGTGCGTGATGCGCTCGCCGGATCCGATATGCTCTTCATCTCCACCGATTGGGAAGAGTTTCGCGGCCTTTCGCGCACGATCGAGGAGACGGTCTCGCCGCCATACCTGGTCATTGATGGTCGCCGTATGATCCCCGATTACCCAGAACTGGTCGCTGCAGGCTACGGGTATCTGGCCGTCGGTTCGCCCTACATGCCGGCGGGTGAGGTTTCGCCGAACCGCGTCGGGCGACGGGGTTGAACGATCATTTGTCATCATTCTGTAGCTCTGTTGGAATAGTATTGTGCGCCTAAGTACGATATAATTGGCTGAGGCTATTTCTTAAGAAAACATCAATTCGTTGTCTGATCCGATTGTCGCCTCCAAACGTGATGTACTGATGAGTCCGCAGTTCTCGACAACCAACGTTCCGGCGAGCATCGAACCTGCTGCCAGCCTCGATCCGCGGCTGGAAGGATTGATGCGTATCGCACAGGCGGCTGAGACGGCCACGACGCTGGAGCAACTGTTGCACCGTTCGCTGATCGAACTGTGTCAGTTGTTTCAGGCGGATCGCGCATTTGTTTTGCTGCTTGATGCGTCCGGTCGGACGCCGCTGGCATACACCCATCCATCGCCTGACGATGCGCCTGCGCTGACACTCGATAGTCTGGCAGGCGCGATGGATGTGCTGCAGATGCGGCATCCGATGGTCATCCACACGGAAACGACGCAGGAAGAACGGGAGGCTGCGCTGCTCAGGGCATGCGGTGTACAGACGATGATCGTCGCTCCCCTCATCGCTAGTGATGAAGCGCTCGGGGTTCTGGCGGTCGGCAGCGCTTATGCTGCGCGGGTGTTTGGAGCGGAAGATGTGGCGTTCATCAGGGCATTGAGCAGTCAGATGGCGCTGGCAATCGCTTCGTTTCGCAGCCGTGACGCTGCCGAACGGCGCACTCAGGAACTCAAAACGCTCAACGACATCGCGGCGACGATTACCTCAACTCTCGATACGCGCGAAGTGTATCGCCTGGTTGTTCAGCAACTCAGTGACTACTTCCACGTCGAAGCCGGTTCGCTCTTGCTGCTTGACGAGTCTACGGGCGATCTTGAGTTTGTCATGACCATCGAGGGGGGCGAGGAAAAACTAGCTGGCATCCGTGTACCGGCTGGTCAGGGTGTGGTGGGGCATGTCGTGCGTACTCGTCAGTGGGAAATTGTGCACGATGTCACCTGCGATCCTCGATTCTATCGCAAGATCAGCGAAACGACCGGTTTCCCGACGCGCTCGATCCTGTGCGTGCCGATGATTGCCAAAGGGCGCGTGATTGGCGCGATCGAACTGCTCAACAAAATCGGCGGCGATTTCGATGAGGAGGAAGCGCTGCGATTGATGCGTATGGCCGCATTTATCGCTGTTGCTATTGAGAATGCGCGCCTCTTTCAACAGGTTGCTGCCGGGCGCGACCGCATGGCATCCATTCTGCATTCAACCGCCGATGGTATTCTGATGGCAGATATGCGGGGTGAGATCCGGCTTGCTAATCCACTGGCAGTGCGGATATGCGCGTGTTCAGAAGAGACTCTGATCGGGCGACGGATCGATGATGTGGTGGCTGAATTACAGGCGCGTGCGCATGAAGTCTCGACGCCCGCGTGGGGGCAGGATGCATCGGCGCCGGTTCAGATCAGCGATCTGGCGCTAACCGACGGTGTGCACCGTTATGTGCGACTGCTGCGGCTTCCTGTCTATGACGCGCAGAGCGAACCGCGCGGCGAATTGCTCATTCTGCGCGATATTACCCAGGAACGCGAGCTGGAGCAGCTGCGCGAAGATTACACCAGTATGCTGGTGCACGACCTGCGCGCGCCGTTGACGTCGATTATGAATGGTATCATGATGCTTCAGCGTGGCATCGTCGGTCCTGTGAGCGAACAACAGCAGGAGTTGCTGAAGATTGCCTATCAGGGTTGCCAGACGATGCTGCACTTGATCAATACGCTGCTCGATATTTCAAAGCTGGAGCGGGGGCAGATGACGCTCGATCTCAAGCCGCTGCCCATTTTTGGTATCATCGACCAGGCCATCGAACGCCTGCAGCATCTTGCCAGCAGTCGTCATGTCACGATCGAACAGCGCCTGGCGGCGTATCTGCCGCCGGTTGAAATTGATGGTGACAAGATTGTACGAGTGCTTCAAAATCTGCTGGACAACGCTATCAAGTTCTCGCCGACGCAGAGTGTGGTGACAATTGGGGCGTTTCTGTCCGGCGGTTCGTCTGCACCTCCGGAGGATGCACCTGTGCATGTTCCGATGACTGGCGAGGAGCATCTGGTGGTGTGGGTGCAGGATCGCGGTCCGGGTATACCGCCTGCTTATTTTCAGCGTATCTTTGAGAAGTTTGGTCAGGTGCGCGGTCGAAAGGTGCGGGGAACCGGGCTGGGACTCACCTTCTGTCGTCTGGCAGTCGAGGCGCACGGTGGGCGGATCTGGGTCGAAAGCGTCGAAGGGTCGGGTAGCGTTTTCGCCTTCACTCTGCCAGTAAAACGTGATAACTGATCGCCTGGCGGCGATGTTGCCGAAATGACAATCTATTCATTGAATGATTTACAGTCTTCTTATTCCATACGTTGTTTTCAGGCTTGATACACTGATCTGAGAAGACTATAATGGTACTGTCAGGTTAAGGCTTGTAAATCATTGGTTGAATAGGTAAAAGGCGAATTGGTATGCATGGGATTGTATCGGTATTCCGTTCACAAATCCGATACAAAATCATTTTCCCCTACCTGGCGCTGACACTCGTTGTGATGATGGCAGGCGCGGCGATAGCGGTTGGTCTGGTGGCAGCTTCCTGGGAAGAACGGCTCCAGAATCAGCTTGCTCAGGTGGCGCGCAACACAACGGATGCGCTCGTGCGGCGTGAACGTAACCATCTGGAGTTTTTGCGCCAGGTGGTGTTCGCGCCTGCAAACAATGATATTCCGGCAGTGGCCGATGCGTTCGCCAGCGGCGATGATGACCAGGTGATGCGTGCGCTCGATCCGTACTATCGGTTTGGCGTCAGCAGCGTCAATCTCGATTTCGACCGCATGATCGCGTTCGACCGCAATGGCAAAACATTGGTGGACTGGCTGCGGGTTTCGGAAAATCCTGCAGATGCTCCAGTGCGCGTGACCACGACTGAACTCTCGAGCCTGGATTTCGTTCAGTTGATCCTCGCTGGTGGAACGATCGACGGGAACGACAAGTTCTCGAACCTGATCTATTTTGCACCTGATGTTCAACCATATTTCTACACGGTGGCGCCGGTACGCAAAGATAATCAGGTGGTTGGCGGGATCTTGATCGCGGTTAAGAGCGATCGTCTGCTCTTTTCACTCGAGCGCAGCAGTCAGGCGGCGGTCACGACGTTGTACGATCTGTCAGGGCAGGCGATCAGCACGACATTGTTACCGCGCGCAGAGTTGAGTGCACTCAATATGCCGCCGCCGGTGCTGCAGGCGCTGCTCGACGGACAGGCGCAGTCGATCTTTACGGTCGAGTTGCGTCAGCGCGGGTATCAGCTGGCATATAGCCCGCTGGTCATTGCCGGTGTTCAGGTGGGATATTTCTCTGTAGGGCTTTCACGCGATTTTCAGGTGCAACAGTTATCTTTGAGCCGGAACGTGGTCATCGCCATTGCTATGGTCCTGGCTGCCGGATCGGTGATTCTGGGATATCAGATCGCGCGCCGAATCACACGTCCGCTGGCAGATCTCGTGGCAACGGCTGAAGCGGTGACCGGTGGCGATCTCGAAGCGCGCTCGACAGTCATGTCGCCTGATGAGTTTGGCCGCCTGGCGCTTGCGTTCAACCAGATGACCGAGCATCTTGCGCGGTTGTATCGCACCAGCCGTGACCTCAATCAGGCAATTGAAGTGACACCGGTGCTGAAGGTGACCGAGCGCGCAGCGCGGTCGCTGCTGCCCGATGTCGATGTACTGGCGTTGATCGCAGAGGAAGGCGCCCTGCGGTATCATATCGATGATGAATTGCCGGGATTTGTGCAAAGCCTCCGGCATGTGCGGGTGCCGCTGAGCGACCCGCTCGTACTCGAACTTGCCGGCACGCAACGTGTCGTGCAGGTGTCTCCCGATGAAGAGCCGCGTCTGGCGTCGTTTGGTCTGACGCAGGTCGCCGGTTATCGGAGTATGATCCTGTCGCCGCTGGTGGTGCAGGGAGAACCGGCAGGCCTGTTGATCCTGGCGCATCGCGACCGCAATGCGTTTGATGGCAGTACGTCGCCTTCGCTGATCGCAATTGCCAACATGGCGACAAGCGTGCTCTATAATGCCGTGCTTTTTGATCGGGTCCAAAGCGAAGCGTTGCGGCGGCGCGCCATCCTTGAGTCAATTGCCGATGGGGTGATTGTGCTGGATCGTCAGCGATATATTGTGATTGTCAATCGTGCAGCCGAGCAGATGCTGAATATGCACGACTGGCAGTTCGTTCGGCGTTCCTTCAGCGAGATTCCACTCGTGCGCGTCGATGTCCGGCACGAGGTGTTCAGCGAAAATGGCATGGGGCATCGCGATCATTTCCGTTTGGGCGATCGTGTGCTGCGCCTGAGCAGTGCGCCCGTTATTACGAGAGAGGGACATCAAATTGGTGAGGTGGTCGTCCTGCACGATATTTCGGCTGAAGCAGCGGTTGATCGAGCCAAAACCGACTTCATTGCAACCATCTCGCACGAATTACGTTCTCCACTGACAGTGATCTATGGCTATATTGATCTGTTGCTGCGTGGCCTGGCTGGCGAACTAAACGGTGAGCAGCGTGATCTGCTCGAAGCCGTGCGGAGTCGAGTTGACTTGATGAACAGCATCGTCAAAAATGTCATTCTGGTCGCCAGCATTGAGGCTGATACGCTGCAGACCGATCTTACGGCCCAAAATGTGCGGAGTGCAATTGAAGAAGTTATCACACCCATGCGTAAAGCGTTCGATCGCAAAGGGCTGGCGCTTTCGGTGATGGTGCCCGATGATCTGCCGCCAGTCCGTGCAGACCGGGAACAGTTGCTGATTGCGCTCGGTCAGGTCATCGATAACGCGCGTCGCTATACGCAACAAGGCGAGGTGATGATTGCCGCTCATCGCCAGGACGATCTGGTGCGGATCGATGTGACCGATACCGGTCCTGGAATCCCTGCCGATCAGATGCAACGCCTGTTTACGCGCTTCTTCCGCGTTGAAGGTAATAATTCGCCTGAACGAGGTAGCGGTCTTGGTCTGGTGATTACACGACAACTGGTCGAGCGCCACGGCGGCAAAGTGTGGGCGCACAGCGAAGTTGGGCGCGGCAGCACGTTCAGCATAACTCTTCCTATCGCCCATGAGTACACAGATGCCATCTCGGGCCCACACGCGACACAGGCGACAGCCTGAGCCACTGCGCTGGATCGTCGCCTCAGCGCTGCTCCTGGCGCTACTCTCGATCTGCTGCGTGGCGGAAGTTGTGACGCGCGCGCTTGTTCCCCGCAATATGGCGACTGCGCTGAATCTGCTCTCGAAAGACCGCGCTGATTATAGCCCTTGGCTGATACCGCTCGATCTCGCTGCCATCCCGCTCGAAGCCGCCGCTCAGGAAGCCGCCGAACGCGCAACGGCGACCAGTATCGCCGCGCGGGGCACGCCCACGCCGGTCATTGTCGGTAGCGTTCCGACTGCTCCGGTGCCGGTGGTGCCGCCGGCTCCTGATGCGCCTACTCCAACCCCTGGTGATGTGCTGATTATCGAACCGCCGACGGTGACGCCTCGTTCTGTTGGCGCGCTGCCTACCAGCACGCCCATGATTGTGACCTTTGAACCTGCTACGAATACGCCGGTCGTGCCACCGGTGAATCAACCGACTGCGACAAACACCGCTTCGCCGGTCGTCCCACCAACCGAGACGCCGCGTGCAGAACAACCAACATCGACGCCCATTCCGCAGCCGACGGTGACGCCGCAACCAACCGGTACGCCGCAACCAACCAGTACGCCGACCCTGCGTCCGACGTCACCCACGCCGCTGCTGCCAACCGTGACCTTTACACCATCGGTCATCCCAACTGATACGCCGACGCCGGTTCCAACAAATACCCCCACGCCGCAACCGACCGACACGCCGATTCCGCCGACACCCATTCCGCCAACGCCCGTGCCGCCGACACCGACGTTTACGCCGGTTCCGACACCGACATTTACGCCAATCCCGACACCGACACCGACGTTTACGCCGGTTCCGACACCGACATTTACGCCAATCCCGACGCCAACCGAGACGCCAGTTCCGACGCCGACGCCAACCGAAACGCCAACCCCCACACTGACGCCAACACCTGTCCCAAATGTGCAGGTGACGAAGAGTGTCTCTGGTGATCCTGTTCAGGTTGGTCAAACAATTACATGGACAATTGATGTGGCCAATACGGGAACCACGAATGTGACTGTTACCCGGATTGAAGATACATTCGAGACAGGTAATCCGCTGGTTCCACCTCGATTCAGTATCGGGTCCGGGTCGTGCAGCAGTCCGCAGGGAGGTTCCTGCGTAGTTGGAGCATTTTCTACAGAAGCGACGTGGACGGGGAGCGTTGTTCTCGCGCCCGGACAAAACATGCAACTCGCGATAAGCGGGGCCTTTGTGACCCTACCCCCGCCGGGAAGTGATGCCCGCTGCAATATTCGCTGGGAGGTGACAGTTTCAGAAATTGGGACTATTTCCTCGGCGACGCCAGCGCTGTGTGTTACGGTCTTGCCGTAAATTGCTGCGCAGGGTTTGTTACGGTGCGCGCTACTTGGCGACGCCAGCGCTGTGTGTTACGGTCTTGCCGTCCCCCTGATCTCGACCTCGCATCGCGTAGAGACGTTGCAATGCAGAGTTGGTGCGGTTGTCGCCTCTGTTGCCTGGCAGCGTCCCAGGGTCTGACGATAAACGTTGCGCCTCTGGTCTCCTGTGGCAGACCACCGGTGTTCGGAGGGAAAGCGTCGGCTACTCTTCGACCAGCGCGTGTGCACAGTGCGGCGCGCAACTGATGAAGATGAAACCGGGTATACCCTGGCAGACGTTTGATCGTCTTGCATCATTTGTTCTCGCCCGAGTCTGCGATCTTGTCCGGTTGGGACACGGCGCCGTCATGCCCTCCAGGGTTCTCCTCCAGCGCGCAGGCGCGACTGCAGTCATAGCCGATGGTTCTCCACCGTTCCGCAGCGGCAAGCATGTCGATGCTGTGGGTCGCAACCGCTCAACTCGCCTGGTTGTCATTACTCCCCCCTCCCCCTGCAAGCGGGGGGGTGGGGACGGCGATGAACATGGGGGGCGTTGTCTCGTCTATCTGGTAGGTTACGGCGTCATGACCATCGGCAGGTAGACTCGATTCGCGGTGGGTGGGACGGATCCTGCCGAGCGACCGCTGGACAGCGTCACCACTTCCGACTGGACGCCAGGAGCGTTGTGATGGTAGAGCAGCAACACGTCCTGGGTGCGACGCGCTGCCAGAGTGTCCTGGTTGACAATGCCTGTGACCTGCGCGCCGTCGATGCCGAAGAAGAAAGGTGTCGGCAGACCGGCTCGAACGACGCCGGTATCGGGCGAGGTATTGAGCGGCGCAATCGCTGCTGAGCGAAGATCGTAGGTGATGACCCCGCTGGCGGGAACGCGGTCGATCCGCCCGGTAAATGCGCCGGCGTCGCGTGCGTATGTTTCGACGTAATAGTTGAACATCGGTGCATCGGCTGAAAGACCGAGGAATCCCGCAGTGGTCGCCAGCGCCATAACCGATGTCTCAAACGGTGCGCTGTCGAGGAACGGTGCAGCCGAGGGTGGCGGGATGAAGTTCCAGTCGGTCAGGCGGAGCAGAGTTAACGAGCCATCCGGTTCTATTCGGTAGAGAATGGCACGAAACACATCGTTGGGACGGGTAAAGCCTGGAGCGCCGCTGACCGGCAGGATTGCGCCAAGACTTGTATTGACCAGCACGAACTCGGGGATGTCATCCGGCGGACCTGATCCGCCTGGACCGGTTGTGCTGATGTAGACGCGATACTGCACCTCATTTGGCGTTGCCCAGGCAGCGTATCCAGCTAGGCCAAAGAAGATGACGGTGTTATTGCCTTCCCATCCACGCGCCGGGTAACTGCTGGTAACACCGACGTAGCGAATATCAGCGGGGCGCAGATTGGGTAACAAACTGGCAATTTGTGGACTGCGACCTTCGGGAGCAAGTTCGTAGGCGCTCACCAGCGGCGTTTGGGCGCCGCGCGGCGAGGAGGGTTGATTGCGCATACCGCTGTTGCTCAGCGCAATGCTGAATGTTGTGGCATCGGGAAGGAGCGCAACTTCTGGTTGTAGCGCCGCACCCTCCGAGGCGGCTTTCGGAACGATCTGGAAGGGTGTCCGTGTCGTCTGTTCGTTGATCAACCGTCCGCGACCGGTGAAGCCTCGAAGGTGCCAGGAAGCGTTGCTCCCGCCGATCACCAGGATAACTTCGCCGGAACCAGCGACGAACTCCTTACTGGCAGCTAATGATGATGTGGCTGGCGAGCTGCCGGCGCGGAAAAAACGCACTTTGTGGCTGCCCGGATTTGTGACGCTGAATGCGCTCACCGAGCCAACCGGCAGGTTGGCGACCAGCAAGGCGCCATCGAGGTACACATCGACGGCCGAACCGTCGCGCAGCGGATTGCCGTTGAAGACGTGCAGCATGATCTTATCACGCGGCAGCGATGGCTCGGGTATTTCATCGACCAGCGCCAGCTGCGGGTTGCGCCAGGAACCATACATCACAATCGTATAATCGCGCCCATCAGTCACATCAAACTCTCTCGCAACGAGTGGCGGGGAAGTCAACGGCGCTCCGGGCTGAAACACACGCACCAATTTACGCCCGGGACTGAATGCGCGATATTTGCCCGTGCTTCCAGGGTTGATCGAAGACTCGAGCCGTTGATCATCAATAAAGACGGCGACCTGGTCAAAATCGCCGGCGTGCGCTGCACGGAGACGTGCGCCGAGCGTGCTGCGGATCTCAATGACGCCGCTGTGTTCCGCCATATAGTACCGCTCAAAGACGGGTGGATCACCGATTTGACGTTGTGGCGTCGTTTCGTCACGGGTGAAGTCGAGCGCTGCCGGATCGACAGAGATGCGTACTGGAACATCCAGGGTCTGCCCTGGGTTCAACGCATACGGACCCGGTGGCGTTTCGATCAGCACTCCCTGCTCCTCAGCAGCAATAATCGGGGTGAGACGCAAGGTGCGCGCGTGGCTGCCGGTGTTCGTAATCCGCAGCGTCTTTTGAAACTGTTGTGGCTGGCTGATCCACGGGGCGCCAAACGATAATGAGACGGCTGAAGAATTGTCGGCATCGAACGCCAGCACATCGTAGGCAAACAACAGCGACACATCAAGCCTGCCCGCGCCTGCAAGCGATGGCGGATACAGGTTGCCGGACGCATCACGCGTCGGGCGAGCTGCATTCATGAGCGCCGCCTTAATCTGCTCAGGCGTCCAGGAGGGATGCAGCTGGCGTAACAGCGCTGCAGCACCTGCAACGTGCGGTGCAGCGATCGATGTTCCACTGAGCGACTGCGCGCCTGCCCCGGATCCGGCGGCAGCCGAGCGAATCGCCAGCCCGGGTGCGACCAGGTCGGGTTTGAGCATTCTGGCGCGCTGCGGACCACGTGATGTCAGCAGGTCGAGACTGTCGGCGGGCAGGGATGGGTCGCGTCCGGTATCGACAGAGGCGCCGACCGTAATAGCCCGACTGGCGGATGCAGGCGAGTTGACACTGTAAAATGTATTACCGGTGTCACCTGCTGCGACGACGACCACAACCCCGGCTTCCGCCGCCCGGTTGACCGCAACAACGTCCGGATCAGTTTCGCCGCCGAATGGCGAGCCGAGCGAGATATTGAGGACATCCACCAGGCGGTCTGACGTGTCGCCATCGCCGTTTGGGTCGATGGCGTAGTCGATGGCGCGGGTGAGGAACGTGGTTGTACCACGACAGCCGAAGATTTTCAAGGCGACGAGCGCTGCGTTCGGCGCTGCACCAGGTGCAACGATGAACTCTTCGAACGATACACTTCCGGAATAGAGCCCACGGTATGTTCTGCCCGTCGGATCGACGCCATAACCAGCCGCGATGCCTGCTACATGCGTACCGTGCCCGCCGCTGATGCGTCGTGCAGCATCGGCGCCCTCGCCGGCGCAATCAATTGGATCAGGATCGGGGCTGGCAAAAGGCGAACCGGATTGTCCTGACGCATCATACGCATCACCGACAAAATCGTACCCTGCAATGACCTTCTCGGTTGGAAACGTTCCTGGTTCGATGACGGTTGGATCGTTGCTACGGAATGTCTCTGCCGTGCCGGGCCCGCCAAATGTGGCATGGGTGTAGTCGATGCCGCTATCGATAATGCCGATGCGCACGCCGCTGCCGGTCAGGTGACCGGTAGCGCTCCAGAACTGCGGCGCGCCGATGAACGAAATGGCGCGAGCAGTTGCGCGTTCTTTTGGGGTCATGATATGGATGTTCGCCACGCCGGGCAGACTGCGGAGCATCGCCAGTTGATCCAGGGTTGCTGCCACGGCAATCCCGTTATAAGCGGTGCGTGCCTCGAACAGAACAGGAATGCGCGCAGCTGCCAGCAGCTGACGAAGCGTGTGCGGGTCTGAGCTGGCGGCTTGAGGCGCCAGCGCGCCATCTGAAGGGATTGATGAGCTGGCGTCGCCAATCTCGAGCATGACGGTGAGGGGCTGACGAGGGTTCATGTACCCTGGCGGTGGCAGCATGGTTCCCGAGGGGTCGGTTGTGAAAGGTTCTTCATGCGCTTCATAGGAATACGAAGCGTCCGGAACAAACATTGCAGGCAGGGCAATGCTCATCACGGCGATCAACACCGTAAGCCGTCGTCGCATGGTATGGTTCTCTGCGAGTTCAGAATAACGCCTTGCCTATCTTATCATACGATGCAACCTGGTAGAATGACGATTTGTTCACCGAAACCGAAGCGCCGGCTTAAGAAATTGTTTATAAAACGGGACGCGGACCGGCAAGTCCCCAGAGGAGCAGGTAGATAAGTGCGCCGATGCACAGAAATGTCCCATACGAGATATACTGTGGCACGTCGCGTTTGCCGATGCGTCGCACCACCACAAGGATCGCCGAGAATGCGCCCGCCAGGAGCATGCCGTACAGAAGAGCGCCGGGCAGGTTGGTCAGTCCAAGCGCTGCGCCAATGAACATGCCGAGATAGACATCACCAAGACCGAACGGCGCGCGGTGCGCCGGAAACAGGAATTTCGCCAGCACGTAAAAAATGACAAATAAGATACCAGCGATCAACAATCCTGCCAGGGCGTTCAACAGACTGTGGAAGGGAACGGCGAATGCAACAACCACGGCGGCCAGGGTGGCGCCGAGGGTTGGAAGAGTGTAGATCAGGCGATGTTGCCAGTCGATAGCACCGGTCACGATAAGAACAGATGCCACTGCGGTGCTGTAGAACAGGCTGATGCTGAGGTGGTGCTGGAGATAGAGCAGAACCAGCGTTGCGGCAGTCAGCAGATCGATAATCGGGTGTATCACACTAAGACGACGACCGCAACAACGCGCGCGTCCACCCTGCAGGAGCCATCCAAACAGCGGCAGGAACTGCCACCATGCCAGTCGCTGCTGGCACCGCGTGCAACGGGGCCATCCTCCAAGTCCCTGCTCGCGCGGCAGGCGAATGATGATTAGGTTCAGGCATCCGCCCAGCAACAACCCTGCCGGCGCTACGAGAAAGAGATCCACGCTGAAAGCACCTATGCGGCCAGGGTTCTGGCCCGATCAAAGGCGGCAAACATCACATCGAGCGGTGCAGGGGCGCCCGTCCAGAGCTCAAACGAACGTGCAGCTTGTCGTACCAGCATACCACGTCCATCGAGTGTGTCGGCGCCCGCCTGGGCCGCTTCACGCAGCAGGCGCGTCGGTTGATACACCATGTCGAAGACTAGTGCCGTGGCCGGGATCAAGCGCCCTGGCAGCGGCGTTTCATCGGGGCGCCAGCCCAGCGATGTGGCATTAATGATCACATCTGCCGCCTGGATCGCTTCGGGAACGTCCGGGTCATCGGGCGTCAGTGCGCGCAGATACGGATCGTCATCGCTGCTGGCGAGCACATCCGCCAGTAATGCTTCGGCGCGCTCCAGCGTGCGATTGATGACGGTCAGTGCAGATACCTGTGCGGCAATGAGTGCATATGCTGCAGCACGGGCGGCGCCGCTCGCTCCCAGAAGAACCACCCGCTTTCCTGCAGGATCGAAGCTGGCATCCTCGCGCAGCGTCGCAATAGTGGCGGGCGCGTCGGTGTTGTATCCTTTGAGTTGCCCTTCGGGAAGGCGTACAATCGTGTTGACCGCTCCAATGTGTTCTGCCTGAAGGTCGAGTTCATCGAGGAGCGGAATGACGGCTATTTTATGGGGTAGTGTAACATTTGCGCCCAGTACATGTGAGGCTCGCAACGAAGCAATCCGATCTGGCAGTTCTGCACTGCCTGTCTGCCAGCGTTCATAGCGCGCAGCAATCCCAAGATGCTCAAACGCGGCATTGTGCAGAAAGGGTGACAGGCTATGGCTCACCGGATCACCGATTACGCCGGCTAACGCGATGGACATGTGAGATACTCCCGTTCGAAGCGCTGGAACTCCTCGAAGGTCACGGCAAAATTGTGCGCGCCAGGGTTCGTGCAGGATGCAACGAAGTACAGGTAGGGCGCTGACTCATCGGGGCGGGCGGCGGCGCGCAGCGCTGCCAGCCCCGGACTGGCAATCGGACCGGGGGGCAACCCTGGATTGACCCGTGTATTGTACGGGCTGGCGATGCCGTTGATTTCATCAATACTCAACGAGTCAAGGCGGGGCCACCAGTTGCCGCGTTGTCCCAGAATGTACTGAACTGTCGGATCGGCGCCTAATTTGCCGCCGCCGGTCTCGGCAAGGTTCTCAGGTTTGAGGCGGTTCCAGAAGACGGCGGCGATTTTGGGCATTTCATCTTCGCGCGCCGCCTCGCGCTGCACGATCGATGCCATCGTCACGATTTCGTGCACACTCACGCGCGGCACGGTGACGTCGCGCTCGAAGGTGGCATACTGTTCATCGAAGCGGTCGAGCATGATCTCGATCACCTCGGTGACAGTGGCCGTCACAGCAAAGCGGTAGGTATCGGGGAACAGATACCCTTCCAGACTAGCGCCGGGCGGCAGGCTGTTGAGATAGAAATGCTGCGACTGAAAGGCGGCGCCATTGCGTGCTGCGCGCAGGAATGCCTGCTCGGTGACATTGATCAGCCCGGCGGCAGCGATTTGCTCGGCGATTTCTTCGAGCCGCGCCCCTTCGATGATCGTCACCTGCACTTCTTCGACGCGGCTGTTTTGCAGCGCCGCAATGATTTCGCTCATGGTCATATTGGAACGCAGCAGATAGCGACCGGCCTGCAACTCGCCCTCGAGTCCTTGCAGGCGAACGAGGAGGGTAAAGAGGAGCGGCTGGCGGATAAGATTTGCCGTGCCGAGACGGGTGGCAATGACGCTGGCACTGTCGCCAGGCTCGACAATGAACTCGACAGGGGCAGCATCGACGCCTGCTGGACGCCGCAATTCGCTCAGCAGAAGGTAACCGGCGCATGCCACACTCAATGCCAGCAGTGCGATGCCGAGGAAGATTGCGCGCAGTGTTTTGGCGAAAGCGGTTCCACGAACAGTGTCAGACATGTGCTTAGCGGTCTCCATTATGGTGTTGGCGTCGGCAATGGCGGCGGCGTTTCGACCGGTACACGTTCAGGTGCAGTCACCAGCGATGCGCTGATCCAACCGCTTCCATCCACGCTGCGAATCTGGGAGGACGCCGCAGTGGGCGAACCGAGCTGCACACGATACCAGGCGCCATCAGGGGTTACTCCCAGGAAAATCAACGTGTCTCCTGCCATCACACTGCCGATGACATTATCGGGCAGGCGTGCCGGTGTTGCGCGCACATTTCCTGATGTAACCACCACACCGGTCAGTGCGGATGGCGCCGCGGGGGCAGTCGGCGTTGTCGGCGGGGATGGCGATGCAGCAGGGGGCGGCGCCAGAGTTGGCAATGTCACAACCGCCTGTGGCGCGGTTGTGTTCACGGGAGGCGCGATAAGCACCGGCGCCGGTTCGACCCGACCCGTCTGGCGCAATTCATCGCGCAGTTCGGTCAGTACGCTCCAGGCAAAGATCAACGACACAAGCATCAACACACAGGCAATGGCGGTTTTGACCAATTCAGCGACGCGCGCCAGCAGGGTGCGGCTCTGCATCTGATCGAGCACGGCTCGCGCCGTGTCGCCAACCGACTCGCCCCAGCTGGTTTTACTGCGATCGGTACGTGCCACACGGCGCAGTTCAAGCAACGCGCGCGCATCACCAACCGTTGCCAGAGCGCGAACCGCGCCCCAGCGCACATTACTGTTCGGATGGCGGAGCGCTTCGACCAGCGAACCGGCGGCGCGACCGTCGCCAATTTGCCCCAACGCCTCGGTTGCGCGATACGCAAGCAACCACGGTTCGTGGGTGCGCAGTGCCTCGATCAATGCCGGCACTGCCGGTTCGCCGAGCACAACCAGATCTTCGACGGCACGCGCGTGCAAGGGGTGACCTGGATCGCCAAGTGCGCCAATCAGCATCATAATGCGCTGCCGGAGCGCGGCATCAGCGATGTGTGCGCTTACCCGCCGGTCGGATGGCGTTAGCGTGCGAGTCGCCTGCACCAGGCTGCGCGTGGCCGCCGGTGCGCCGTCGGGAGACTCGTCGCCGGATGCTTCTGCAGGCGAGCCATTGACTTCATCTGGCTTCTTGGGTTCGTCGGGCAGTGTCATAGGCATGGTTAATCGTGGGCGATGCCAGGTTCAGGGGCGGTTGCGCGCAGTCGTGCGGAAAACCGCTCGACGATTGTATCGAGAAGAATATCCGCCGCCGCGATTTTGGGCAGCAGCGGCAATCGTTCGACCCCCTGGGCATCGATCAGGATGAGTTGAATATCTTCCGCGCCGATACTGGCGACTGCCTCATTGGCGACGATCATGTCGAGCCCTTTACGTTCGAGTTTATCCCGCGCATACGTCAGCAGATCGTGAGTTTCGGCGGCGAATCCGATCTTGACCAGATCGCGGCGATGCGCGATACTGGCAAGAATATCAGGGTTGCGCACCAGGCGGATCGTCAACTCTTCGTCGTCACCTTTCTTGATCTTGTGCCCGGCAGCGACAGCTGGTCGAAAATCGGCGACAGCAGCGTTCATGATCAACAGATCAGCATCAACGATGGCGGATTCAACCTCGCGTTGCATCTCGATCGCTGTCTCGGCGCGTACCAGTGTCACAGCGGCGGGCGGTTGCACGGTCGCCGGACCGCTGATCAGCGTCACGGATGCCCCGCGATCGCGGGCGGCGGCGGCGATGGCGTATCCCATTCTGCCTGAGGCGCGATTGCCGATGAAACGGACTGGATCGATGGGTTCATGCGTTCCGCCGGCGGTAACCACCACGCGACGTCCGCGCAGCGGGCCGGACGTTCGCCCAAGAAGCGCGCGGATCTCCGCTTCGATGATGGACGGCTCCGGCAGTCGTCCACGCCCGATTACCGGTTCCGCCATGCGTCCGTATGCCGGTTCGAGCACCGTCGCGCCACGTTGCCGCAGGAGCGCAATGTTCGCCTGTGTCGCCGGATGTTCGTACATGCGCGGATTCATTGCCGGAGCGATCAGAATCGGCGCGGTCGTCGCCAGCGCAGTCGTCGTGAGCAGATCGTCGCATATCCCGGCGGCAAGCCGGGCAATCGTGTTGGCAGTGGCAGGCGCAATCACCAGGAGATCGGCATGCTGACCAAGCGACACATGCCCGACGACGCCATCTTCCGGCAGCGCCCACATATCGTCGAGCACCGGTCGGCCGGTGAGCGCCTGAAAGGTTGCTGCACCAACAAAACGCTGTGCAGCGGCCGTCATGATAACATCAACGACTGCGCCATCGAGCGTCAGATTACGGGCGAGTTCGGCAACTTTGTAGGCGGCGATACTGCCG
>JBEPYG010000001.1:0-34161 GCA_041641515.1 Roseiflexus sp. | reverse complement strand
GACGCCAAGAAGAATGTGTTTGCCAGTCAGGATGCTCATCTGTCCACCCACCAGACAGCGATACGCTGCGTGCCACAGGTGCGGGCGCATTGTAGCACCGGCGACAGGCGGCGTCAATGAATGGGAGTACGGTTATGCCAGGTTTCTTGGACGGCGAAGATCTTTCACCCAATGCGCTCGAGCGTGCCCGGCAGGCAACCCGCGGGTATATCGACCTGACAAGCAGCAACCCGACGCATCACGGTCTTTTGTTTCCGGCAGATGTTCTCCAGCGGGCGTCTGCCGCCTACTGGTCGAACCGGCGGTACGACCCGGAACCGCGTGGACTGCAGTCGGCTCGTTTGGCAATTGCGCAGTACTATGCTGAACGCACGCCAGCATTGGCGCTGAATGCCGATCAGATTGTGGTAACGGCCAGCACGAGCGAGGCATACAGCCTGCTGTTTGCATTGTTGACCGATCCGGGCGACAATGTGCTGGTGCCGGCGATCACATACCCGCTCTTTGAGTATCTGGCGATGGCGCACCATATCGAATTGCGCCCGTATGCGCTGGACGAACGGCGGGGCTGGCGCCTCGATCCGACGAGCCTCCGGCTGCAGGCGGATGAACGCACCCGCGCGGTGCTGATTGTATCACCGCATAACCCGACAGGCGCCGTGCTGGCATCGCGTTTGCCGGTGTTGCGTGCTCTCGATCTGCCTATTATCTGTGATGAGGTATTCGCAGCTTTCCCGTATCGCGCGGCAACAGTGCCTCCGGTTGGCGCGCTCTACCCGGAATTGCCGGTCTTTCATCTGAATGGCATCTCGAAGATGTTTGCACTGCCCGATCTGAAACTTGGCTGGATTGCACTGAACGATGCAGCGCACGATCGGTTTGGCGAACGCCTCGAGGTCTTGAACGACACCTTTCTTAGCGCCAATACTCTGACACAGACCATGCTGCCCGCTATCTTCGAGCATGGTCGCGCATTCACGGCTGCCATGCATCAGCGTGTGCGCCAGTCACTCGATATGGCGATCGCTATGTTATCTGGTTGCGATGTCGTGCGCGTGCTTCCGCCGGACGGCGGGTATTATCTGTTCCCCGAAATTGCCGGATGGAATGACGAAGATGCGCTGACACTCCATCTGCTCGACCACGGCGTGCTGGTGCATCCGGGCTATTTCTATGGCTATGAGCAGGGAACACATGTCGTCATCTCGTGCCTGGTCGAACCGCTGCAGTTGCAGATGGGGATCGAACGCCTGGTTACGGCGCTTTCCGCATGGGTTTCAGCGCGCGACTCCTCATCGTAACGAACCATGTGGCATAGTAGTTTCAGAAAATGCTTGACAGTAATGGTATGATAATGAAGAATAGACTGCAACATCTGTTTCGAGCAGCCTCTTTTTGCGTTTATACTGCGCATGACAACGCTGGTTGCGATCAAAGGCGGAAAAGACGGTCTCCGGATGCACCTCAACGAGGCAGCCGGGTGGTCTGAGGTGCTGGGAGCGTTGCGCAGTCAGCTCGATCAGGGGGCGCAATTCTTCAATGGCGCGCGGGTTATCATCGATATCGGCAACCGGTCGCTCACGGAAGAACAGCTTGCGGAGTTGATGACGCTGATGCGTGAGCATCACCTCGAAGCATCGGCGCTGGCGTCGACATCGCGCGAGAGCCGATCCGCGGCGCGTGCTGCCGGTGTGGTTGCACGTCCGGTGACACGAAGCGTCACTGCTCCCGAGTCGCCCGACAATGCGCTGTTCGTCTGGCGCACCGTGCGATCGGGGCAGATTGTTCGCCACCATGGGGATGTCACCATTGTTGGCGATGTGAATGCGGGTGCAGAAGTCGTGGCAGGTGGCTGCGTTGTCGTCTGGGGCCGGCTCCGTGGAACGGTCCATGCCGGAGCGCTCGGCAATCGGACAGCGATCATTTGTGCGATCGAGTTGCGCCCGACACAGTTGCGGATTGCAGATCTGATTGCACGTGCGCCGGATGGTGCAGCAGCAGGGCATCCAGAAGTGGCGTACATCGATGGCGATCAGATCGCTGTAGAGTCGTGGGAACGATACCGAAGGTCGAATCGCAGCGACCTGTGACGTAGGGGTCGGGCTATTCGCCCTTCAGGGAGAGAACAACATGTCGCGGGTCATTACGATCACGTCCGGCAAGGGCGGCGTTGGCAAGACGACGTCGACCGCCAACCTCGGCACCGCACTGGCAATACAGGGGTTGAAAGTAGCTGTTGTCGATGCCGACATCGGTCTGCGCAATCTGGATGTGGTTATGGGTTTGGAGAATCGGATCGTCTACGACCTGGTCGATGTCGTCGAAGGACGTTGTCGTCTGCGCCAGGCGTTGATCAAAGACAAGCATTTCCCCGATCTCTGTCTCCTGCCGGCAGCGCAAACGCGCGACAAGGATGCAGTAACGGCGGATGACATGATTGCGTTGACCAATCAGTTGCGTGCGGAGTTCGACTATGTGCTGATCGACAGTCCAGCCGGGATTGAGGCGGGATTCCGCAACGCCATCGCCGGCGCCGATGAAGTGCTGATCGTAACGACGCCGGAAGTCGCCGCCGTGCGTGACGCCGACCGGATCATTGGTCTGGTCGAAGCGTTTGAAAAAGGGCATCCGCGTCTGATCATCAATCGCCTGAAACCGCGCATGGTGAACCGCGGCGAGATGATGAGCATCGACGATGTCTTGCAGATCCTGGCGATCGACCTGATCGGCGTGGTGCCCGACGACGAGCAGATTGTGACCAGCACAAATCGTGGCGAAGTGGCAGTGTTAGACCGCAGTTCACGCGCGGGGCGGGCGTTCGCCGAGATTGCACGGCGACTTGCAGGCGAAGATGTACCGATCACAGTGTTTGACGACAATCCGGGTCTGTTGAACCGCATTTTTGGCGCATTCGGCATTCGAGCGCGGGGAAGTGAGCGATAGGGTGTACGGTTTCCAACGAAGGAAGCGTGTCAGACCCTTTCGGCTATCGAGCGTAAACGAGGGACGCTATGAGTTTTCTGGATACATTGTTTGGCAAGCGTGAGCGTAGTTCCGATATTGCGCGCGACCGTCTGTTGACGGTGCTGGTCCACGACCGCGTCAAACTGACGCCCGATATGATGGAGCAGCTCAAAGCCGAATTGTCGGCGGTCATTGCGCGGTATGTTCCTTCAGTAGACGCAGGTGCTATCGAGGTCACCTTGCTGCGCGGTGAGGCTGTCGATCACCTCAAAGCCGACATTCCGCTCCGACGAACGCCGCAGAAACTCTAGGGCGTCATGTGCTAGCTGGGTTTCAGCATATCATGCCGTGCACGTCGGGTGTGCATTGAGGATTGCCGACGTGTTCGCTATAACCGAAAACGCCTCCCCGTGTAACAGGTTGTGCCGAAGCGCCGTCAGCGCGCTTGCTCGGGCAACGTATTTCCCCCAATACTACCGACAGTTGATACGCTTGCGCCGGTTTTTATCGCAGTAGTATGCGCCATGCGCATACATGACCGAAGCGCGTGTGCCTCTTTACGGGCATAGTGTGTGCTGCAGGTGCACCGAGGGGGCAGGCGGTCAACGAATGGGCAACGAATAAACGAATGAGGGATGTGGCATGCGCCGGGGGCAGGCGAGAGGTACGGGCAGCAGACTCAGTATTCGTTTTCTATTCGTTGACAATCTCTGGTGCAACAGTAACATGAGGTCAACAAAGGTGCATCCGGCGAGTTCAGCATTTGTTCACTCGTTGACAGGCTTTCTCACAAAGGAGCAGACGATGAAACCGGCAAGTCCTGGCTCTCATCTCGTTGATGACCGTCTTCACGGTCTGACGTACCAGGTTATTGGGCTGGCTATGGCCGTTCATAACGATCTCGGACCCGGCCATCGCGAGGTGACATATCATAATGCGATGCACCAACACCTCATCAACGCACTTCTGACTGTTGAAAGAGAGCCAGAACTTCCTGTTGTAGATGACAATGGCAATCTGGTTAATTTCTACCTGCCTGATCATCGCGTCGAACAAACATTGCTGGTTGAGTATAAAGCGCACTCCTTCCCTCTAACCAACCAGCAATGAGATCGCCCGGTGTATCGACTACTTTGCGGCCTCCGACTACACGGTTTGTCTCTTGTTCAATTTTGGGAGGAGACGTCTGGAGTGGAAACGCCTCTTTCCTTCCAGAAACATCCCGGATCATCGTCGCCAGCGCTGGCAATGATAAGCCAACGAAGGGATACATTAATTGTAAAATCCCCGGCATGACTGTATGATTAGGGGTATTGGGTTGGCAGTCATCACTGTCTGTTATGAGCGATTGAGAGGTGACCTATGACAACATCCACACTCCCCGTACTCGAGTTCATCCTGACAAACTACAAGAATTTCAACGCTCGCGCGCTGCGCGATGCGCTGATCGCGTACTGGCGTCACATCGAGGCGGGTGGAAAAATGTTCTGGGCAATGGCCGGAGCTATGTCGTCGGCGCAGATCGGCATCACCCTGGCGCCTGCAATTCGCGAAGGTCTGGTTCACGGGTTGTCGGTGACGGG
This sequence comes from Roseiflexus sp., assembly GCA_041641515.1. Classification (GTDB taxonomy): domain Bacteria; phylum Chloroflexota; class Chloroflexia; order Chloroflexales; family Roseiflexaceae; genus Roseiflexus. The sequence continues at coordinate 29,614 of JBEPYG010000001.1, read as the reverse complement.
CGCAAATCTCGAGGAGTCGCTCTTTCGGCTCGTGGCCCACACAAAGTACCGGGACTTCCCGGACTACCGGTATTTCACGAAGGCTGATGACACGCGGATTTTCGAGGAGGGGCTGCGGCGCGTTACCGACACATCGATCCCGGAAGATGAAGCATTCCGGGCCGTCGAGAAGATTATTGTTCCGATGTGGCAGAAGGCGGATGCCAATAGAGACCGTCGCTTCTGGCATGAGTATTTCTATGAACTGGTGCAGGCGCTCGACCCCGACCAGTGCGAGGGGAATCCCGAGGAGTGCTGGTTGCTCGCCGCTGCGAAAGCCAACCTTCCGATGGTTGTTCCTGGCTACGAAGACTCGACGTTTGGCAATATCTTCGCCTCGTATGTGAAAACCGGCGAGTGCTCCGCTTCGATCGTCAAGTCGGGCATCGAGTATATGGTCGCGTTTTATGACCAGTACATGGCGCTGTCGGAGGGAAAGGGCGTTGGTTTCTTCCAGATCGGCGGCGGTATCGCCGGTGACTTCCCGATTTGCGTCGTTCCGTCTATCAGGTATGATTTGCACCAGGAAGCTAGACCATGGGCGTACTTCTGCCAGATATCCGACTCGACAACTTCCTATGGGTCCTATTCGGGTGCGACGCCGAATGAGAAGATCACCTGGGGCAAACTGACCGAACATACTCCTATGTTCGTGATTGAGTCGGATGCAACGATCGTTGTACCGCTCATCCTCGCTGCGCTCCTGGAGTGCAGGCGCGCGCCGGAGACGGCAAACGCGATGATCGCGCGATTGCAGGGCGTCACGGTTCTGACGCACGCCTGACCAGCTCCGTGCAGCGGACGGTGCCTCGCGCCGTCGCTGCACCGGCCTGGTGGATGGTTGCCAGCAAGGGGTTCTCCGCATGTTCACGACTCGGAGGTCTGTATGAGCGCCGAGGCTCGTCCGATCCGCTTCTCGCCGACGATCAAACTGATTACGGTCGCCCTGGTCGCAGTCGCATTCTTCTGGCTGGTTCGCAGCATGGGGAATGTGCTGATTCCATTTATGGCTGCGGCCATTACTGCGTATCTGTTCAATCCGCTCATCACCTGGTTGAGTCGTCGTACACGTCTTGGTCGGGCGATCTGGATCGGGGTGTTGTATATCGTTCTTGGGATTATGGTCTACGCTCTCTGGCGAACGCTCGGTCCGATGATCGAACGCGAGTACGGCGGCTTGCAGGCGCAACTACCACATGCACTCAATCTTGTTCAGCAAGAGTTGCTGCTGCGAGATCGCATCGTGCTGGCGGGAATGAGCATTGACATGGCGCCGCTTGCCGAGGCGCTGCGTGAAGCGATTGCCGATTTCGGGCGTCGTCTGCCCGAGCACGTGCCGCATCTGGTCGCTGTTGCTTTCGAAACGGTGCTGTTGTTTGTAACATACCTGATAATCACATTCTATCTGCTTCTGGAAGCGCCGCGTATCGTCGAGTGGATGTATGGGCTCGTCCCTGCCCCGTATCGCGCTGAAATCCGTGCGCTCGGCAGCCAGGTCGATCGGGTCCTGGCGGGGTATGTGCGGGGAACGCTCATGCTGATTCCAATCATGGCTACATTGACCACGATTGCCCTGATGCTCCTGGGGGTGCGCTATGCGCTGGTACTGGGCATCGTCACGGGCATTCTGGAGACGATCCCGCTGCTCGGTCCGTGGTCGGCAGCAGGGATTGCCATTGCAACGGCGCTGTTTCAGACGCCAACGCCGTGGGGATGGCCGGCATGGCTGGTGGCGGGCTCGATTGGGCTTACCTATTTTGTGTTGCGCATGTTCGAGGATAACTTCATCATTCCGCAGGTTGTCGGTCCTGCAGTTCACCTGCATCCGATGCTGGTCATCTTTGCCATCCTGGCGGGTGGTGCGCTTGGCGGTCCTTTTGGGTTGTTTATTGCGATCCCGATTGCTGCAGTCGCCCGTCTCCTGCTGCGCTACCTGTATTGCAAAGTGATTGATGCCCCTGATCTCCCTTTCGGCGTTGCCGACCCGTTCGACGGGCAGATAGCGGCGGAGCCGGGCCTGGCGCAGCCCGACCATCCGCCGTCAACGCCGGTCGACCAGCCGGAGAAAGCCGTTACTCCGGCAAACTGATCGAAATTGTGTGGAACCCGGCATCGACATAAATGATCTCGCCGGTGACGGCTGATGACCAGTCGCTGCAGAGCCAGACGGCGGTATTCCCGACATCGTCGATTGTTATGTTGCGGCGCAGTGGGGCAACCTCGGCAAACTGTTTGTGCAGGGTGCGGAAGCCGGCGATACCGCTGGCCGCCAGAGTTCGGATGGGTCCGGCGCTGATCGCATTCACCCGGATGCCGCGCGGTCCCAGGTCATTTGCCAGGTAGCGCACGCTTGCCTCCAGTGCGGCTTTGGCGACGCCCATAACATTGTAGTTCTGGGCGACCTGCTGTGATCCGTGGTATGTCAGTGTCACAATCGATGCGCCAGGCGCCAGCAGGTCGTGTGCAGCTTTGACGACTGCCGTGAGTGAGTAGGCGCTTACATCAAGCGCCAGGCGAAATCCTTCACGGGTGGTTTTGAGGTAGGGTCCGTTCAGTTCGTCGCGATTGGCGAATGCGATGGCGTGGATGATGATGTCGAGTGAACCGTACACATCACGCACGCGCGCCATGAGAGCGTCGATGTCGTCGTCACGCTGCACATCACACGGTTCAATCAGGCGTGCGCCCAGACTTTCGGCGAGTGGACGCACGCGCCGCTCGAGCGCCTCGCCAACATACGTAAAGCCGAGATCGGCGCCCTGCGCGTGGAGCGCCTTTGCAATGCCCCACGCGATAGAGTGGTCGTTGGCAACCCCCATGACGAGGCCTTTTTTGCCCTGAAGCAGGCCCATGGTTTCCTCCTTGATACTGTTGTCGATGTGTGCCGCGTATAATACTACGAACTTTGATCGTGATCGAGGAAGGTCTATGCCGCTTTTTCTTCGTGCATTGCTGCTCATCATCATCGTGTACGAGTTTCTATCCAGCATTGGTCGGTGGCGTGGCCTGAGCTGGAGTGATCCGGCGCTGCGCCCGTTTCTGGCGATTGCAGCGCTGGCGCTTCATCCGCGCAACACGTCGTGGCGGCAACGAGTGCTGGCGCTGGCGCTGGCAGCGTTTCCAGGGCTGCTCCTTCAGGCGTTCGCTGCTGGCGTGCGGCGTCGGTCGCTCGACGCGCGGGCAGCGCTGCAACCTGGTTTGTATGATGATCGCACGATTGTGCGCATCGATATTCCAATGCCGGAGGCGTTCATGCCAGCGTTATATGTGACGCCGCGTGCAACCCCACAGGCGGCGGTTGCTGTGTTGCACGGCTCCGGGTGCGACAAGTCCTACTTCACATGGCGCCTGACCAATGCATTCCTCCAGAAGGGAATAGCTGTTCTGCTGGTGGATCTCGACGGTCACGGAGAGAGTCCACGTATTCAGCGCTACCCACAGATGCTCGAATGCGCAACGGAGGCGGTACGCTGGTTACGCGCTCATCACAGGCGAGTCGGGATGCTGGGCGTCAGCCTGGGCGGATGTGTGGCGGCGCGTGCTGCTGCCGATGGGATGGCGCTCGATGCACTGGCGATTATGGAAGCGCCGCCGGTGCTGCGCTTCGATGATCGCGACCGGTTAAGCGAGGCGCGCACCCTTCTTCAACCGTATGTGCTCGATCTGCTCCGTGAGTCTTCGGTGTTACACCTGGGAAGTGCGCTCTATCGGCTGGTGCGCGCGCAGCGTGCGCCGTCCATTCGTGCAGCGATCAGCACCTGGGACCTGATCGCCGCGTGCGATCTGTGCGGTAGCCTGTCACGTCTGGACATACCGCTGTTTCTGGCGTATGGCGAGCGTGATGCGATCGTGAAGCCGGAACAGGCCGAGGAGGTATGGCATGCCGCGCCTTCTGGCGCGACTATGATCCTTGTGCCGGATGCAGGGCACCTGACGCTGATATTGCATCCGGAGACGCTCCGGCGCATGGCGGCGTGGATGTCCGACCATCTGATAGAGAAATCAATCAGTTAGGAGATTAGGTCTGGGTTGTGAAGAGGCGCGGATACCGGCGGATCGAGGGGGAATTGCACACATAGGTGCATGCACGTCGTTCCATTCCACAGGCGGACAGAACGTCTTTGCTCTGTCCGCCATTGCCCGAACTACGATTGAGCAGATTCCCGGCAACCACGATCGGTCCGCAAGCAGTTGCGGTCGGTTATGCAGACGTTGACACCGGAAGTTTCTTCGACTCGAGGATTGCGTCGATGAAGCCGTATTCGCGCGCCTCTTGCGCGGTCATAAAGCGGTCGCGGCTGAAATCGCGGGTGATTTCTTCAACCGTTCTTCCGGTGTCTCTGGCAAGCAGACCGTTTCCGAGTTCCTGAATGCGCAACAGTTCTTTGACCATACGCTCCATATCGGGCGCATACCCTTCGGCGCCGCCGCCAGCCGGGTGGAAGTGGATCGTGGCATGCGGAAGGGCGTAGCGTTTACCGCGCGCACCGCCTGCGAGCAGAATGGTCGCCATACTTCCGGCGCGCCCGATGCAGATGGTGCAAACATCGGGCGAAATGAGTTTCATCGTATCATAAATGGCGAGCCCATCGCGCACACTGCCGCCAGGACTGTTGATATAGAACCAGATGTCGCGATCCGGATCGGTGTGTTGCAGATACAAGAGTTGCGCGACGATCAATGAAGCAACTTCGTCGTCGATAGGCGTGCCAAGCAGGATGATGCGTTCCTGCAAGAGGCGCGAGAAAAGATCCCACGAGCGTTCACCGCGCGGAGTGCGCTCGACAATCGTTGGCACAGGTACGTACGGCACATTAAACTCCTGAGTGTGATATTCTTTGGATCAAAGTATACCATGCTGAGCAGGATGCGCCAAAGAACCAGCAACCAGGGATAGGAGACAGGAAATCGCGCTAGGAACCAGGAACGGAGAACCGAGGATCAGCGACCGGGCGCCAAAAATCAACACATCAGCAAATCAAACAAATCCACACAAACCCCAGGAGGTAGAAGAATGAATGAAGAAGAGGTGCGTCCTGCGTGCCGGGTTGGAGTAACAGCAGAAGACCTGGCGCGTGAGGCGGATCGAGCTGTGCTGTACGGCGCCATCCTGGCAGCGCAACGACCGGGAGTGAAGATCAAGCCGCATCTGGCAGACGCCGTTGCTGCATTGCTGCCCGCAGTACGCGCGTATCTCGATGCTGAGGAGAACGATCTGTCTGCATATGCAATAGAATACGCACGCGCGTGCGGTGCAGAGGCATTCTTGCAGTCGAAACGCAGGGTCTCATCGTCGTCGGCAGACTAGACCTGAAACTTCTGACCGGCGCCGGCGAATGAAACGTCTATCAACCATACCGGTGGGGTGTGCCGGTATTACGAATCCTCCGGATGAATGGACGTGATGTGCAGACCACGCAGTTCGAGTGCGGCATTAATGGCGTCCCGTAGCCGACTCAGCGTGAGCACCCGTTTCAGATCCAATCCGAGCGAAACGATCATGATCGCAAGTTGAGCGCTGATCCCGGACAGAATCACGCGCGTGCCGAGCAGCGCGGCTGCCTTCACAGTTCGCATAAGCGCATCGGCAACCGTGGTGTCAACCACAGGAACACCGGTCAGATCAAGAATGGCCACTTCCGCCTGGAAGTCAGCAATCCCCTGTAGCAGACTCTCCATAATCAGCTGGGCGCGGCGTGTGTCGATTGTTCCAATCAGCGGGAGTACAATGACCGACTCGAGCACCGGGATAACCGGTACGCCCAGCTCAGCAACAATTCTCTCGAGTCGTTGCTCGTACTGATGCGCAAGTTCCAGTTCGCTGGCCAATTCGCGCTGTTGAATGTAACGGCGCTCCAGGTGCGACACAATAGCTGTGCACAGTTCCGTGACATACCCTCCGTCCGGGTGTCGCGGCGGAAAATCAGACACTGCCTGCATCAACTCTGCAGCGCGGTCAGGTCGGTAGGACTCAACGACCGGCATGATCGTCTCTACGACCTGCCGGACTGCTTCGGGGTTGAACGAAAGGAGCGTGTCGAATGAACGATCTTGCTCGCGCGCCACAGGCTCCTGGCGGTCGCGCCCACAGAGCACTGCCGAGAAATGGCGGGTAAGAACGAGCAGAAACCATTCCTGACGAAGTGGATCGTCGCCACTCAGGGTGATGGCGATGTGGCGTTCTTCGGGTACCGGAGGGTTCCCGCCGGCAAAGATGCATACCTGGCTGGCAATACCGGCAAGTTCAAGATAGCGCTGCGTTTCTGCTCGCCAGTGACTGCTTTCCTGAAAGCCGGTAAAAATGACCGAGGGGAGTTTGTTGACGAGAATGCAGTCTTCCAGTGTATGACTGATATCGACAAGAGTCGCCTTTGAAGCTTTGAAGAGGGGGAGATGAAACGATGGTTGATTCTGCAGCATTTCAAAAAGCGAAACTCTCACAGGCGACTCGGTCATATGCTGTTGACCTCCGATAGCTCGCTAGTGTTTGATAATGCCGAAAAAGGTTGTGGATATGTCTCGTTTTGATGGCGGGAGGCGCTTTTTATCCAGAAGAACGTGTCGTGGTTCTTTACCGGCAGGAGCTTACGTGTACCTCGGATACACTCGCCATCTAAGACAACGAATGCACTTCTTCATTTTATTATGATCTACTCGATAACGGTTTGTCAAGGTGATTATGTGCAGCGTACGACGCTGCGTTCAAGAATCGCCCGCAGGTGTCGGGGAAACTGGCGAAGGATGCGTCTCTGTTCGCCGTCGTCTGTGTGCGTGCCGATGGTGTTATCTCGGTGGCTGCCGCGCCGCGAAGCGTATGCGCCGGTGGTAACAGTATTTGGCGATAGCGGAGATTGTTGTGTGCTCTGGAACGACAGAAGTGTGACATTTCTGCAGTTCAGCGACTGTGAAGCGCCAGGATGGTCCTGCTTTGGGGAGCGAGGGCATCTTATCCTCGTCTGTACAACGAGAAGGAGATGCCCTTGCTCATAGTCTCGCCTTTATCTCCGGGTGTGAATACATGCTCTCCTGGTGACGCTCGACCTGGAAACGCGGTCAATGGGCGCAGATATCGTTCCCGCATCATGCCGACATCACCGAAACCCCTTCGGCGCGGGCACGGTCGCGCACTGCTTCGGCAACGGCAATCCAGCCCTCGACCGTCGTTGGGCGTGGGGCGCGGCTCTGCAGATAGCGCTGCACATCGGACCACGTCGTACCGCCGATAACGCCAGCATAGCGGGCGTAGAACCGTTGTTCCGCCTCGGCGGCATCGCGCGGCGGCGCCGGGTGCGCAGATACAACGGCTGGTTCGGTCGCAGCAGACGGTGTCGCTTCCGTTGTTTCCTCCGGTGCAGCTGCAGCAGCTGCTGTTTTGCGCCGCGGCTTTGCATCACTTTCAGGCGCCTGTTCGGGGTAGAGAGTCGCCAGCGATGCCGGATAGCGTTTGCCCAGTTTCAAATGCGCCGGACGCGGCGGCTTGATGATCGGCGTGACGAACCGCTCATCACCGTCGCTCTCGACGAGCAGAATAGCATCTGCCTCATAGGCAATCTGATCGTCCGCCAGTACACGCAACCCTTCATCATGCAGCCCGCCATCGTCGAGCGCACGGTACTTGCGCGCCAGATGCCCGATGATAATGACGTGGAAGCCGGCATGCTTCAGCTCGGTCAGACCGGTGTATGCCGCCTGCATGTTGCGATTCACCGAGGCATGCTCATCAAACGCGATCCCCGTCTTGCGATCAGTCTCGGCGCCGGCACGACGTTGTGCATATGCGCGCATTGCCTGAAAGACTTTGGAGATCGAGTCGAGAATGACGGTATCGCCAGGTTTGCCCTGCGCGCGGATCTCTTCCATCGCAGCAGTGAGCGCACGCAGCGACAGTGATTGCAGGACCTGGATGCGCCGATGAATGCCAGGTTTGCCCGCAAGGTTCTGTGCTGCACCTTCGGTGTCGAGCACCCATAACGTCCCGGTGCGGCGAGCGGCGGCGGCAAGATGCGACTTGCCCGCTCCCGCCTGACCTGTCAGGATATACAAGCTGCCGGTATGCAACTCGTCGAGACGTTGAAACATGCTACCCCTCCTTGTCTGGAACTTGTGTGGAATTATAGCACACATGTTCTAATTCGTAAAGGGGAGGGTTGCGCAGTATCTGTTCTATGACCGCCGACTATCCCACCATCACTCCCTCGCGGAACTGGAGGGCATAGAGGCGTGCATACAGCCCCTGGTTCGCCAGCAATTCCTCGTGGGTTCCCTGTTCGACGATGCGCCCATGGTTGAGCACGATGATCCGATGGGCAATTGACACAGTACTGAGACGGTGCGCGATAATGACCGATGTGCGCCCGCGCATCAGGCGCTCGAACGCTTCCTGCACCAGCGCCTCCGATTCGCTGTCGAGCGAACTCGTAGCTTCGTCAAGGAGCAGGATGCGCGGGTTCTTCAGCATCACGCGCGCAATCGCGATGCGCTGGCGCTGTCCGCCGCTCAGTTTGATGCCGCGCTCGCCAACCAGCGTCTCGTAGCCATGTGGCATCATCATGATGAAGTCGTGCGCATTAGCCGCCTTTGCGGCGGCAATAATTTCCTCGTCGTTGGCGTCTAGTTTGCCATAAGCGATATTTTCGCGGATCGTTCCGCCAAAGAGCATCGTTTCTTGCGGCACCAGACCGATCTGTTCCCGCAGGCTGCGCTGTGTGATGCTGCGCAAATCGTGTCCGTCGATCAGAACGCGCCCGGATGTCGGGTCGTAGAAGCGTGGGATCAGGTTGAACAGTGTGCTTTTGCCGGCGCCACTCGGTCCCACCAGCGCCACGATTTCGCCCGGTTGCACAGTCAGCGAGATGTCGTGCAATACGCCATGCCCGATTTCGTACTCGAACGATACCCGATCGAACGTGATCTCACCGCGCACCGGCGGCAGATCGCGCGCATCCGGCGCATCGCTGATGGTCGGCTGCGTGTCAAGGATCTCGAACACGCGCCGCACCGCGCCGACCGCTTCGCGGAACTGGCCATACAACCCGGAGAGTTGCGCCAGGCTGGCGCCAATAGTGATGGCATAGATCAGAAACCCGCTGATCGTTGCAAACGACATGCGTCCTGCCAGCACCTCGCTGCCGCTGAACCAGAGAATCGCTGCAATACCGCTGAATCCGAGGAACGCCATCAGACCGCCAAACGCGGATCGCAACAGCGCCAGACGCAACGCCGCCTTCAGTGTGCGTTGCATCGTGCGCTCGTAGCGTTCGATCTCATACGACTCCCGGACGAAACTCTTGACCACCCGCACCCCCTGCAATCCCTCCTCGACCGCGACGGTTGCATCTGCCAGTTCATCCTGGACGCGAGTGCTGAAGCGCTGCAGCCAGCGCCCGAAGATTGCTGCAACGGCGACGACGCTGATCGCCAGTGCCAGCACGAACCCCACCAATCGCGGGTTGAGCAAAAACACAATAATGATCGCACCGATCAGTGCAACGATGCTCGACAGGAACTGGGTGACATTGTTCGTCAGGATGGCGCGCACCTGTGTCACATCGCTGGAAATGCGCGATACGAGTTCGCCGACGCGCCGGTTGGCGAAGAAACTCAACGACAGCGCGTGCAGATGGCGATACAATTGCACCCGCATATCGAGAACGATCCGTTCGCCGACGATGTTCAGAATGTATCCTTGCAGGAAAGTCAGCGATGCCTGGATGAAGAAGAGCGCAATCAGCGCCAGCGTCAGGTTGGTCAGGAGCGTCTGATCGCCTTGTTGCAGCACCGCTTCCAGCAACTGCACAATGACGAGCGGGAACCCGAGATTGATGGCACTGGCGCCTGCAAGCGCCAGCAGCGCGCCGACCATGTGCCGCCGATAGGGGGTCAGGTAGGTCAGCAAACGGCGCCAGTCCACGGCGCGAACAGGAAGCGTTGCGGAAGGATTGAGCATGTTGCGCGAACGCCGGTTGATCATCATACGTCAGGTCTGCCTGTCTGTAAGCGACTGTCGCGTGAGGCTCCAGTATAGCACAGGCTTTCAGCGAAGCATCTTTTGAGATTCGCTGCAAGTTACTGCGCCGGCTATACTGTCCGTAATTCCCAGAAGAGCAATAGAAGCTTGAAGGAGCGCTATGAACTCGATAGATACGGTGGTTGCCTGTGCTATTGCGGAGATCGAGGCGTGTCACGCTGCACGCGAGCGGGCATTGACCCTGGCCCGCGCGCTGACGCGCCAGTGTGCCAATGCCATTCGTGCGGTGCATCGCCGTGAGTTTACCGAAGCTGCCGCTCTGTTGGCAGATGCCGGCGCGTCAGCGCGCGCGCTGCGCGAGAGCCTCGTCGATCCTCCGGATCTGTTGTATGCTGGTTATTCGCAGGATGCGCTCAAGGAGTATGCTGAGGCTGCACTGGTGTACGCATTCCTCCACGGCGACGCGCCGCCGGATGCGCCGTCGCTCGGCGTTGATGCAGCGGCGTATCTCAACGGGCTGGCTGAGGCGGCGTCGGAATTGCGTCGCGCCATTCTCGACAGCCTGCGCGCAGGCGCAACATCCCGCGGCGTCGAATTGCTGTCCGTGATGGAAGATGTCTACAGCTCGCTGATCACGGTGGACTACCCCGAAGCTGTGACCGGCGGTCTGCGGCGTACCACCGATGCCCTGCGCGCCGTTCTTGAACGCACCCGCGGCGACGTTACTGCTGCGATCCGGCAGGATCATCTGATTGCAGCACTGGAAGCTTTCGAGCAACGGTTTGACCGGCGTACCGTCGCCGGGTTGGGTTCTGTTAGCGATGCTGTCCCGCCTGACCAGTCTGGTGCGCCCTGAGGGAGCAAGGAACGCATGAATACTGTACTCAACATGGTGCTCCTGGGTCCTCCGGGCGCCGGGAAGAGCACGATTGCCGAGGAACTCGTCCATCAGTTGCCGCTGGTTCCGATCTCCACCGGAGCGCTGTTGCGCGCCGAGATCAACGCTCGCACGCGCGTTGGGCGCGAAGTGGCGCCGCTGCTCGAACGTGGTGACCTGGCGCCCGACTCGCTCATGGATCGGGTGCTGCGCACCCGCCTGGAAGCGCTCGACCCGGCTCAGGGGATTCTGCTCGACGGTTACCCGCGCACCATGCGTCAGGCGCTTGGCCTTGCTGCGATGCTTGCCGACTATGATCGCGTGTTGCACATGGTTATTGCCATCGAAGTCGCCGATGATGAGGTGGTGCGTCGCCTGAGCGGACGGCGCATCTGTGAAGGCGCCGGCGAACCGTTCCCGGTGCATGTCGATGACCTGGCAAGCATCATGCGTTGCCGCGAGCGCGGCGGGCGGTTGGTGCAGCGCGACGACGACCGTCCTGATGTGGTGCGGCAGCGACTGATCGCGTATCACCAGCAGACTGCGCCGTTAATTGCCTACTATGACGACCAGGGGATTCTGCGCCGTATCGATGGCGCGGGCACGCCTGCCGATGTCGCGCGTCGAACGTTGGCGGTGATTGGAGCGCAGTATGACGTCGAAGCGTACCTGAATGCCGTGCGCGACAGAACATAGCTGAGACGTTCATTCGACGTGCGCGTGCCGGTTACCGTGTGGTGCGTGCGAAAGCTATCCCGCCGCCGATGCTTAATCGCAGGGGCTTCCCCCGAACCCCCGATCGTGAACTGTGATCTCCGAAAGTGCAACGAGCTCGAAACAGTGCAATCGATAAGCGCGGCCTTTGTGGACTTTGTGCCTTTGTGGTGCGATCATCAAGCGATGTCTCGTTGTCGTAATAAGCGTTCAGGTGAAACGGCGTCGCCCAGGAGCGCAGGCGTCAGCCCGCATCTCATCGGGAGCGCTGGCAGTCCGCACCCACAGATGCTCTGGAACGCATCAGGGAGCGCTGTCGCCTGATGCGCGTTCGCGGAGCTTCTGCTGACCTTTCGGGTGAGGATGGCTCATCATGATGTACAATTAGGGTAACTGTTCACACTTCTCCTGGGAGGGAGGGTGCGGTCGCAGCGATGTTGTCATGTAACGTTGCTACGCGAATTCTTTTCCACCACATCTGAACAGACGCCAATCGGGTCCGGTTTGCCCCTTCATCAATGTGCCCCTTCAAAGGGAGAACAGATGACCAGCACTCTTTCATGCGACATTGCGATCATTGGCGGCAGTCTTGGCGGCGTGGCGGCGGCGCTCACCGCCTGTGAGAACGGCGCCTCGGTTGTGCTCACCGAAGCTACCGACTGGCCCGGCGGTCAGGCGACCAGTCAGGGGGTCAGTGCGCTCGATGAGCATCGCTACATCGAGACCTTCGGCGCAACCCGCAGGTATACGGCGTTTCGCGAGGCGATTCGCGATCACTACCGGCGTCGTTACGGCGTTGCCGCAATGCCCGACGGCACGCCGCTCAACCCTGGCGACGGGTGGGTTTCGGCGCTCTGCTTTGAACCGCGAGTCGGCGTGGCGGTCATTGAGGACATGCTGGCGTCGCACGTTGCCAGTGGACGATTGACGCTCCTCTACAATCGTGCTCCGGTTTCCGCCACAGTTCAGGGCGATACGATCACCGATGTCACTGTGGCCGGCGCCGGCGACGAGGTGACGATCACGGCGCGCTTCTTTCTCGATGCAACCGACCTCGGCGACCTGTTGCCGCTTGTAGGTGCGCCCTGGGTGATGGGCGCGGAGTCGCGCGACGACACCGGTGAAGCTGATGCGCCGGAGGAGGCGCGCCCCGGTGAGGTGCAGGGGTTTACCTTCTGCTTCGCCGTCGAATACTGTCCTGGCGAAGACCACACGATTCCCAAACCGGAGGGGTATGAGCGTTTGCGCGATGCTCAGCCGTTCACCCTGACCCTCACGGCATCCGATGGCGCCCCACGCCCGTTCCGCGTGTTCGAGACCGGACCGACCGGGTTGCCGCCGTTCTGGACCTACCGCCGTCTGCTGTCGGGTCGCCTGTTCGATCCGTCGGGCAATCTGCGGGATATTGCAATGATCAACTGGAACTCCAATGATTACCATCACGCCGATCTGATCAGCGCAACTCCCGAAGAACGGGTGCGGATTCTGGACGAAGCGAAACGTCTGTCGCTGTCGTTTCTCTACTGGTTGCAAACCGAAGTGCCGCGCGACGACGGCAGCGGCTATGGGTACCCTGGCCTGCGTCTGTTGCCTGATGTGATGGGAACTGCCGATGGTCTGTCGAAAGCGCCGTACATCCGTGAGTCGCGGCGCATTCGGGCGCTGCGGCGCGTGACCGCGAGCGATATTCTGGCAGCGGGGCGCACGACGGCGCGCGCGGCGCACGTTTTCGATTCGTGCGGTGTCGGGTGGTACTTTATGGATCTCCATCCGGCGGTTGGGAATCCAAAGAGCATGTTCGAGCCAACGCTGCCGTTCCAGATCCCGCTCGGTGCGCTCATTCCGCAGCGCCCCGCCAATCTGCTGGCGGCGTGCAAGAACATCGGCACAACCCATCTCTCGAACGGTTCGTATCGACTCCACCCGGTAGAATGGAACATCGGCGAGGCGGCGGGTATGCTGGCAGCATGGTGCCTGGCGCGCGGCGTGTATCCGCGTGAGGTGTGGGCAGGTCCGCTCGTGCGCATGTTTCAACGCCATCTGCTCGATCAGAGTGTGCCGCTGGAATGGACGATCGATATTCCTCCCGGTCATCCGCACTTCATCCCAACGCAACTGCTGCTGCTCGAAGGGGCGCTGGCGGGAAACGGACCGCGCGCTGCAGCGCTGGCGATTGCCCCGGATCAACCGATTGATCGCGCTGAGGCGACCGCGGTGCTCCGTTCGCTTTTGCGCGTTTCCGGGTCTTCCGCCGAACCGCAGATCGACCCGGCGCGTGCACATGAGCCACTCAGTCGCGCGGAGGTTGAGGCAACCCTGGTGCTCGCCGGGTTGCCTGCAACCGGTTTGGGCGACCCTCCCACCTGGAGTGATCTGTGTGCGGCTATGCGTCCGCTCCTCTGAACCGCGCCGGATCGAAGAGGGCGATCGAGTGACGGGTGCTGCCGGTGATTGCCAGGTCGGCCAGGATTTCACCGATGACACTGGCGAATTTGTACCCGTGCCCCGAACAGGGTGACGCGATAATGACCTGCGGCAGGTGCGGATGCGGCGCAATAATGAAATGGTGATCGGGGGTGAGGGTGTAGAGACAGGTTGCCGTTGCAACCAGCGGCCCGTTCAACGCCGGGATGCGCTGTGCCAGCGTTGCCCGCATCTCGGCGACTTCTTCCGTGCGCACCTCGCGATCCACCCGATCCGGGTCGGTCGGATGCCCGCGATAGAAGAACGCGACCTTCACGCCGCCGGGCGGTCCGTCCTGTGCAGGAAAGCCGTAGAGTGCGTCGCCGCTCGCGTCTTCCCAGATGTAGATTGGAAAGCGCCCGACGCTGAAAGGTTCGCGTCCGCCGACCGGCTCGAACCAGTAGAGCACCTGGCGCTCGACGGTCAGCGGCAGCGACAGATCGGCAAACAGGCGCGGCGCCCACGCGCCAGGGGCGATGACCGCGCAATCGGCTTCGTAGACCCCTTGCGGCGTGGTGACACGCACACCGCCGCTGGATGTCGCTTCCCACGCCGTGACCGGCTCGTTGACGTGCAGATCGGCGCCATAGCGCGCTGCCTGATCGAGATGCGCCCGAATCGTCGCTTCGGGATCGAGGAAACCGGCGCGTGTTTCGTACAGTGCAATCTCATCGTCGCTGACATTGAAGAGCGGGAAGCGGCGGCGAATGTCAGCGGCATCGAGCAGTTCGTGGGGCAGGTTGTGCATTTGGGCGCTGCGTAGCGCGCCACCAACGACCGCGCTCTCCGCCCGACCGATCATCAGACCGCCGGTGATGGTGAGCAGCGGGTCGTTGCTCGTGCGCTGCAGTTCTTCCCACAGTTCATATGCGCGCAGCAGTAGCGGCACATACGCCGGGTCCTCGAAGTACGCCTGGCGAATGATCCGCGATCTGCCGTGACTCGATCCGAGGTTGTGCGGCGGGGTGAAGCGCTCCAGCCCAAGCACCCGTTGCCCGCGACGCGCCAGATGGTATGCAGCTGCGCTGCCCATCCCGCCAAGCCCGACGACGATAACATCTTCCACAGCCAGTCCTCCTGTTTACCCGCACGCCAGCGCGAGCGCCTGTTGCAAACCGCGTCGCAGCGGTTCCTCGGTGTAACGCAGCGCATTTGCGCGACCGCGACGGATCAGGTCGGCGCGCAGGGCGGCATTCTCCTTGATTTCGATAATGGCGTCGGCGATGGTGCAGGCGCCGACGAAATGCTGCCATCCCCCGGAACTGTGGATGGCGCTGTCGATCGGTTCGAGCAGGTACGCTCCATCGCCGACGACCTCGGCCATGGCGCTGCGGTCATTCGTCACCGCCGAAGGCACGTCGCAGAGCGCCGCTTCGAGCGGGGCCAGTTCGAATGCGCCGGAGTGGGGAACATTCACCACCAGGTCGCACAGATTGAGCCGCTCGACATACGTGTAGTTTGCCGGAATGGTCGGGCGCTCCGGCGGCGCGTCACCCGCAGCAGGAACGTCGGCATCATAAGGAATGCCGGCCAGCTGCCGAAAATCTCCCTGTGGAAAGAGCGCCAGGTCAGACACGCCAAGGTGATCGGCAACGTGGATCAGGTTCCAGCTGTTGAGCCAGGGGTCTTCATTGACCGGCTGGCAGTGGAAGTAGGCGATCAGATCATCTGCCTGGCCACGCACCCGCAATTGTTGCAACGCCATCATCACGCGCGGCTGTTGCTTGCGCTCAGTGTTACGCCCGAACACGCCAATCACAAAGCGCCCTTCGAGACCGGCAGCGCGACGCAGGGCTTCACGGTGCGGCAACGGACGAAACAGCCGGGCATCGACCGGGTGCGGCGCGGCGATGACGTTGGGGATTCCAAGCGACGCCGCGTAGTTTGCTGCTGCGTATGTTGGCGTCAATGCCGCGCGAAAGCTTCGTAGCACCTGCATCAGGTCGCGATCGAACGGAATCGTGTCGATGACGAAGTGGCAGATCATCGGACCCGACCAGTTCGCAGCACGCACAGCGGCGGCAAAGCGGGAAACGGCGCCGAGATCGTAATGAATGAACACCAGGTCTGGCTGTTCCGCCTCCAGGAAACCGGGAAGCAGCGGCAGCGCATCCTTTTGATCGCGCGGCATCGGGACAATTCGACAGGGGTAGCGGGTCGGGTCGAATGACTGCTCCGCAGCGCACACGCCAAACACCACTGTCTCGTGGGCCCATTCGGCGAGCAGGCGCGTCAGATGTCGGGCGTGAATACCAAAACCGGTCGCCACCGACGGCGACTCGGACAGAAGCGCAATTTTCATGACATCGGTATCCCTGGTATGGCGGCATCCGCCGCAGACACATAGTATACCGTAGAGGAGTGCCGCGAGGATCTCTCATCTTTCTCTGACAAGACTATCGGGCGCTTATTTCGCACAAAGAGTTGGGATGTGGGTATCACAGCTATTTTAGATTTGAGATTGTGGCACACGGCGTCCTGGCGCGCTTTGACGCAGCATGTTTACGTGAAACTTCTCGCCCGCGTCGGCGAGCTTCGCCCGGTTGGGGCACGCCGTCGCCGTGCCCCGATGGTATCAGGCGCATATCGGATTAATGTCTGAAAAACCCCGAGTATACAGGCCAGATATTCTACCATTTGGAGCAAGGAAAACGTGAGCGCAACAATGCAACGAAATCACCGATGGTCAGGCGAACGACCAGTTGCTCTACTTTACAGTCCATCCATCACCGCTGATGACAGCATACTGGTGTTTATCAGCGATCGTGACAGTCGCATTGCCAAAGCGTCCGATCCGGCGGCAATCGTCAACCGCTATGCGCTGGAACGAGCATCAGGGCGAGGGCGTCGTCTGACAGATAACGAAGACGGTTATCTGCGGTCATACGTCTATTTTGAAGGATTGCTCTATCGTGGACTGCGGCTTGCCAGCTCGTGCCTGCATGCCGCGAGCGGCGATGTCTACTATCTGCAGGGCCGCGCCATTCGCTGCGTGAATGCATATTCCGGTACGAGACGCACCCTGGCCGAACTCCTCGACGACCAGCTGACCGGTTTTACCCACGTCAGCGATGACAATACGCGCCTCTGCATCCCAACAATCCACGAGTCAGCCTTTGTCGATATTCACGCGATTGACACAACCGTGCAGCGCCTGGGTCTCTCCAGCTATCTGCGCATCGTTGATGCCGCAACCGGCGTACAGGTCGCCGATCTTCCCATCGCGCGCAGTTGGGTGACTCATGTCCAGTTTCGTCCCGGCAGCAACAGCGAGATTCTGTACAATCACGAATGGCCTGCTGACTGCGGCGTCCGACGGCTCTGGTTGTGGGATGGGATGCAGTCGCGGGCGCTGCGTGACGTAGGGCGCGATCCCGACGGTTCGGTGCGCTCGCGCGCCGATTGGGTCTGCCATGAAGTCTGGACGCGCAAGGGCGCGTGGATTCTCTACCACGGCACATACGGTGACCATAATGCCGGGCGCAGTTTCGTGGGGCGCGTCCGTCCCGATGAAGAATCGGAGCGCGTCGAAGTGCCATTCGCGCCGCACTACCGGCGCTATTGGCATTTCGTGCCCGGCGAGACCGTCAGCGTCTGGTGAGCGACGGCTATTGTGAGCGGGACGGTAGCACTGGCGACGACGTCGGCGATCCCGCGCTCACCGGCCGACCCGGCGGCGAATGGATCAGTCTGCTCGATGTCGACCGGGACAACGGCGCGATCGCCTGGCGCCCGCTGTGCCGTCATGGCAGTTCGTAGAGCAGCTAGGACGCACACCCGCATCCGATCTTCAGCCATCGCGGCGATGAAGTGCTCTTCACCAGCGATAGTGAAGACCGCCGCGCGATCTACACTGTGGCGGTCGAGTCATCGTAGCACGCTGTCGCAGGTGTGCGTCCGACCCTTCAGGTATGATGGCAAGCTTAGCGAAGAACATTCCTGTGGGTGCGCGGGCGTCTCGTCCGCATCCCAGGGACTGTTTTCATCGCGGCGTCGTGTGCCGGGCGTATGACCGTCTGATGTGAACATAGCCGACAGACGGTAGTCCTCCAGCGTGACGCGGCGGCGGGCAGTCAATGTTGTGACTCGCCACCTCTCGGCTCACCCGGTTGGGGCACGGCGTCACCGTGCCTCGACGGGGTTCTCCCCCGGAGCGCACGGGCGCGCTGCATAGAAAACGCTGCATGGAAGGTTTTACGCTGTTCTCCCACGGAGTGCGCGGGCGCGCCTGTGGTCATCGCCGATAGGCGATAGTACTCCGGTTGTATTTCGCCGGATGAGCCGTCTCTGTGGGTGGAAACGCCTCGGCTCTTGCGTGCGAAGGTCACCTCTGTGACCTGTGGAGCTCACGAGGGTGAGCTGTGCCAAACGTAGCCGAGAGCTTGATGGTGTTCCGGTCCATTACCCCCGGCAGCTCGCGCAGGCGAGCTTCGCTCTGCCAGCCGCGAGCTTGAGCTCCACGGCAGCAGGCGGATCTCGCTATCTATTCCTCCACACTGCGGATGCGACGCAACGTATGCGCTAGCACTATCATTGCATCGCGCCGAAAGCCATAGATGCTCGCATCTTCCTTCAGTTCCAGCCGTTCATAAATTGAGTCGGTATACTTGCGCACTGTCATCACAGTAAGCCCAAGTTGCTGCGCAATCGTGTCGGTGGTGCAGGTCATGCGTTCCGCCACTTCGCGCTGGCGTGGCGTCAGATCCGCGAAACGCGCCGCGATCTGTTCAATCACCGGCGCGAGTTCCGGCCCCAGCGCTTTCAGGAACAGGGCATCGGCCGGTTCGGGGTGCGCCATCACGATACTGTGATGCAGATACACATCATGGCTGAGGGCGCGTGTGATCGCTTCGTTCAGCGCCGATTCCGGGCTGCCTTTCGCCACACAGGCAAGACCGGTATAGCCGCGGGTCAGCAACGGCAGAATACGCGCCACGCCATCAAAATAGGCCGTCCAGATCACAATCGCGATCCGGGGATAAAGGCGCTTCAGTGTATGAACCAGTTCGATGCCGTAGGCGTCGCGCATCGCTGGAACGCTCTCGTCGGTCTCACGCAGCGCCAGGTCTACAATGCCCAGGAGTGGGGGCGGCGTCTGGCTGGCAATCAACCGGCGTGCTTCGGCATAGGTGGTGGCGGAAATGACGCTGAACTGTTTTGACTCCAGGTATTGCCGAAGTGCGGACTGAGCGAACGGGTCATCCTCGATCAAGAGCGCTGTAGCAGGGTTCGAGGCATCTACCTGCATACGATTCTCCGTTCGTCATATGAGCGCGAGCGAAAGGCAGTGCAAGTATGAACTACATTTTCTCTATTACAATAGTACCATATGATAATAGGTAACATTATTATAGGTGAATACCTCTTTTTTGAGCATCCATCGTGCACCCTTTTATATGCTCATTTGCAGATATGACGCAGGAACGATTGTGGTAGCTTATCGTGGCGCCGTGAACGGCGTTTGGACGTGGGCGCAGCGCGAGGGGACAGTGAGTCTTCCGCCGTTCGTGTGCACAATCAACAGGAACTGTTCACAATCGGGAGTTTGAGGGGAAGCTCCAGGAAAACGAATCGTCGGCGGTCTAGATTGCGGGTGCGCTAGAGCGTGTCGCTCCGCCGATGCAACATGCCATGACGAACAATGTGAATACACACATACTTTGTGCCATTTGACACAAAGCCCGCGTGGTGGTAGAGTACACGTGACATATGCGTCACACTGGACGTATGCCGATGTCGGCGCTGGAAAGCGAGTTATCTGCCTATGCCCCCGCTTGCCGAGCATATCGTTCTCCGCGATCTGGACATCGAAAACATCGCTGATTTCGAGGTCTATCTGCAGCACGGCGGTTATGAGGCGTTTCGCGTCGCAGTCACCGAACGCACTCCTGCCGATATTGTTCAAACTGTGAAGGACGCAGGGTTGCGCGGTCGCGGCGGTGCGGGGTTCCCCACCGGCGTCAAGTGGGGCTTCCTGCCCAAAGGGGTCTACCCGCGCTATCTGCTCTGCAACTGCGACGAAAGTGAACCAGGTACATTCAATAATCATCAGATCATTGACCGCAATCCGCACCAGCTGATCGAGGGGATTGCAATTTCCGCCTACGCGATTGAAGCGAACCTGGCGTACATCTACATTCGTGGCGAGTTTGCCGCCGCTGCGCGTCGCCTGGAACGCGCGATTGCGCAGGCGTATGAGCGTGGCTTCCTTGGCAGGAATATCTTCGGCAAAGGGTATGATCTCGACATCTATGTGCATCGTGGTGCGGGGGCGTACATCTGTGGCGAAGAAACAGCACTCATGGAGTCGCTCGAAGGGAAGATCGGTCAGCCGCGGCTTCGCCCCCCCTTCCCGGCGGTCGCCGGTCTGTACGGCAAACCGACCATTATCAATAACGTCGAGACGCTGACGAATGTGCCGATGATTGTTCGCCACGGCGCTGCCTGGTACCGTCAGTTCGGCACCGAGAAAAGCCCGGGCACGAAGGTGTTCTCGATCTCCGGTCATGTGAAACGTCCCGGTAACTACGAGGCGCCATTCGGGACGTCACTGCGCGAGTTGATCTTTTCGCCCGACTATTGCCAGGGCATGCGCAGCAACCGCAACGTCAAGATCGTGGTGCCCGGCGGCGCGTCGGCGGGATGGCTCACGGCTGACGATCTTGATGTGACGATGGACTATGAGGCGCTGGCGGCAAAAGGAAGCATGCTCGGCTCCGGCGGCGTGATCGTTCTCGATGAGAGCGTTAGCGCCGTTGAAGTGGCGTATAAAATGGATGAGTTCTTCAAACACGAGTCGTGCGGTAAGTGTACGCCGTGTCGCGAAGGAACCTACTTCCTGGTCAAGGTGCTGCATCGCATCACCCACGGTCATGGTCGCAAAGACGATATTCCGCTGCTCCACGATGTGTACAATCAGATGGCAGGGAATTGCTTCTGTTTGCTTGGCGAAAGTGCGGTCGTGCCGATCCGCAGTGCATTGCGCCTCTTTCCGCACGAGTTCGAGCAGGCGATTGCGCAGTCCGGCAACGGTCACCGCGACATCCGGTTGATGTCAACGCACTGAGGCTCTCTCATGACGACGGTTCCATGCCGGGCAATTGATATCGTGGAGGCGCTGCCGCAGCTGGAAGGCGGACGGTATTATCGTATCGACGGAGAACCGTGGGTGCGCCGCTCCGCAGATCTGGCGCTGAGTCGCTGGATCGTTAACCGGCGAATGATGATCGATGGCTTCCGTTGCAAACGTGAGACGATCCAGCGCATGGCGACGCTTCAGCCTGGTGACGTGATCATTTCTCCGCTGCTCCCCGGTTCTTCCTGCACAACTGGACGTTATTCTACGGTATGATATCCTGCCCGCCATAACGCGGTGCGAGAGGTGTGCATATGCCCGATGTAACCCTGGTCATCGATGGACAGACGGTGACCGTCCCCGCCGGAACGAACATCGTCGATGCCGCACGCATGGCTGGCATCGCCATTCCGGTCTTCTGCTACCATCCTAAACTAAAGCCGGTCGGCATGTGCCGGATGTGTCTGGTTGAGGTCTGGACGCCGAAGATTGACCCGGCGACGCGCCAGGTGGTGATCGGTGAGGATGGGAAACCGGTTTTGGCGCTGATGATGGGGAAACTGCAGCCCGGGTGCGTAACGCCGGTCAGCGATGGTATGGAGGTGCGCACGACCACCAGCAAGGTGCAATTTGCGCAGAAGGGTCAGCTCGAGTTCCTGCTGACCTCTCATCCGCTCGATTGCCCGGTGTGCGACAAAGGCGGCGAGTGCCCGTTGCAAAACCTGACGATGCAGTTTGGTCCGAGCACGTCGCGCTTCGACTATGCCGACAAGATTCATTTCGAGAAGCCGATCCCGCTTGGCGATCTGATCTACCTCGACCGCGAACGCTGTATCCTTTGCTCACGGTGCGTCCGTTTCCAGGACGATATTGCCGGCGACCCGGTGCTGGGTTTCGATCATCGCGGTCGCGCCTGGGAAATTATTTCGAAATCCGATCCGCCGTTCGACTCGAAGTTTTCGGGCAATACAACCGATATCTGCCCCGTCGGTGCGCTGACGACCGCTGATTTTCGCTTCAAGGCGCGCGTCTGGGAATTGCGCCCAACTCCCAGCATCTGTCCGCACTGTCCGGTGGGCTGCAATATCTCGCTCGATATGCGTCACGATCGCATCATGCGTGTGATGCCGCGCGAGAATGAGTATGTGAATGAAATCTGGATCTGCGACAAAGGGCGGTTCGGGATGCGCTTTATCGAAAGTCCGGAGCGCCTGCGCCAGCCGCTTATTCGCAAAGGCGATACGCTGACGCCGGCGACATGGGACGAAGCGATCACGTTGATCGCCGAGAAACTGAGCGCTATCCGCACCCACGCCGGATCTGCGGCGCTTGGCGGGCTGGCAAGTCCCGACCTTCCCAATGAAGACCTCTATCTGTTCCAGAAACTGTTCCGCTGGGTGTTGGGGTCGCCGAACCTTGACTTTAGCGCCGGCGCTCCGGGCGAATCGGAGATCATCGATATCGGCGCAACGCTTGGCGTCGGCAAGGGAACGAACCTGTCGGACCTCGGCGCGGGAACAGCAGTCCTGGTGGTAGGGGCGGATCCCGAAGAGGAAGCGCCCCTCTATGTGCTGCGGTTGCGCGGCATCGTTGCGCGCGGCGGTGATCTGACAGTCATTAATTCGTACCCGACAAAACTGGACCGCACGCCGGCGCGGGTTCTTCGCCCTCGCGCCGGAGCAGAGGCGTTCGTTGTCCTGGCGCTCCTGAAGACCTTGATCGAGGAGCAACTGATTGCCGCTGACTTCGTGGCGCGCCGTGTGCAGGGACTCGACAGTCTGACGGCGCGACTGCGTGATCACAGTGTTGCGTCGCTCTGCGCGACCGCCGGTGTTGCAGAGGAGGGGGTGCGTGCGGCGGCGCGTGCGTTTGCCCACGCCGACAACGGGATTGTGATGTATGGACGGGTAGCGCTGGCGATTGGGGCGGACCTGATCGATGCGCTCGCCGATCTGGTGTTGCTGACCGGACACGTCGGCAAGCCCAATAATGGCGTGATTCCGCTCCTGCCGGGCGCCAATGCACGTGGTGCGCTCGATGTGGGGGTGCATCCCGGCGCAGGGAAGAAACGCGGTCTGAAAGCGCGTGAGATGTGGACGGCAGCGCGTGAGGGGCGTCTGCGCGGTATGATGATTGCCGGAATGAACCCGGTGCGCGACAACCCGGCGGCGGCTGAGGCGCTCGATGCGCTAGAGTTTCTGGTGGTGCAGGATATCTTCCTTACTGAGACGGCGCAACGCGCCGATGTTGTGCTGCCAACCGCATCGATCGCGGGTCGGGAGGGGACGTTCACCAATGCCGAGCGGCGGGTGCAACGTTTCCGTCAGGCGCGTATTCCTGAATACAACACCCCGGCGGGTTGGGATGTCGCTCAACGGATTGCGCGCGCGCTGATCGCCATCGGTGTGAAATCGGTTACTCCCGATGCTCAGGGTGATGGTCGCAATGCGCAGCACGCGTCGGCAAAAACGGCGCCAGCGGTATCGCTCGATCAGTGGGATTATGTGGTTGCCGGTGATGTGGCGGATGAGATTGCAGCGACAGTGCGCGGCTATGCCGATACAACCTACGAAAGCCTGGGATTGACGCGCAAGCCGCAGTGGGGGCGCCAGCCGAACGAGGCGGTGTTTTACGACGGCACTTCCTATGAAAACACGGAAGGTGTCGGTGTTCAGATTGCTGCTGAAGCCGATCATCCGAACGCTGTGTTTTCGCTTCGCACACGGGCGCTGCAACCGATTGACGTTAGTGATGACCATTCCTGCATCCTGCTAGCGGCGCCGCGCGCCTATGATGGCCGTGCGTGGGGGCGCGATTCGAAACTGCTGCCGCGGATGGTCACACCGCACCTTATTCTGAGCGCGGAGGACGCTGCTGCGCTGGAAATCGCCCCTGGTCGCCTGGTGCGGGTTGCATCTGAGACCGGCAGCGCTGTGCTCCCTGCACAGATCGACCGCAACCTGCCGCGCGGGCTGGCGCTGATGCCCGATGTCGATGGTGCACCGTTGAGCAGGGTGCAAACTGGTCCACTCACACGCATTACGATAACAGCGCATATCGATGAGACGGTAGGAGCCCGATGACCTGGATCGATCTCGTCATTCTGCTTGTCAAGTGCATTGTGTTGTCGCTGGCGGCGACGACTATCTTCGCCTACTTTACACTGTTCGAGCGGCGCACGCTAGCGCGTCTGCAGAATCGAGTCGGCCCGAATCGCGCCGGGCCTGGCGGGTTTCTCCAGCCGCTCGCTGATGCAGTGAAGTTGTTCTTCAAAGAAGACGTCACACCGCTGCTGGCGGATCGCTGGGTCTACCTGGTGTCGCCGGCCTTTGCGCTCATTCCTGCCATTATCATCTGGGCTACCATTCCGGTTGGCATGTGGCCCGATGGGCAGGGCGGCAACTGGCTGCAACTCGCCGAGATCAGCGTTGGCATTCTCTACCTGCTGGCAGTCACATCGGTCGGGGTGTACGGCATCGCGATTGCAGGATGGGCGTCGAACAACAAATACTCGATGATCGGCGGTATTCGCGCTTCGGCGCAGGTTATTTCATATGAACTTGCGCTGGGATTGACCGTGTTGGGCGCGGTGATGCAGGCGCAAAGTTTCAGCACGGCAGAGATTGTCGAACGGCAGACCCAAATGTGGAATATCGTTCCGCAGTTTCTGGGGTTTGTGGTGTTCATCATCGCTGCCACCGCCGAAGTCGTGCGTGCGCCGTTCGATCTGGTCGAAGCCGAGCAAGAACTCGTCGGCGGGTACAACACCGAGTATAGTTCGATGAAATTCGCGCTGTTCTTTATGTCGGAATACGTCAAACTGGTGGCGATGAATGCCATTGCTGTCACCCTGTTCCTTGGCGGCTGGCAGTTCCCCGGACTGCAGACGTTGACTGTGTTTGTTACGCAACAGTTCGGCTCAACTATCGGCAATGCAGTGCTTGGGTTGACATCGCTTGGCGCATTTTTGCTCAAGGTGTTACTGCTGTCGTTCGTTTCGGTCTGGATCCGCGCCACACTGCCGCGGGTGCGGTATGATCAGTTGATGAGCCTTGGCTGGAAGGTGCTGCTGCCGCTCTCGTTGATCAACGTCGCCATCACTGCAGTGCTGAATGTTCTGCTGCCGGATACGCCGACCCTTACGGCTCTTATTGGTCTGGTTGTTGGCGTCATCGTTCTTGCGGTGGCGGCAATTGTCGGCAGACCGGGCAAAGAAAAACGAACGGTGAAGATGGTCGAGATCAGCGCCTGAAGGACTGGCGCAGATGCGTGGCAGCTGCTCGACAGTATTTGTCTTAGTGAAGTGAGATGCTCATATGATTGGCGCTCTGTTCAAAGGTCTTGGTACAACCCTCCGGTATCTGTTCCGCAAGCCGGTGACGGTGGAGTACCCTGAAGTTAAACGTCCGGTGCGCGAACGGTTTCGTGGTCGGCACCAGCTGAAGCGCTTTGCCAATGGTATGGAGCGCTGCATCGGTTGTTCGTTGTGTGCGGCAGCCTGCCCGGCGGACGCCATTCTGGTCGTACCGGCGGAGAACGATCCCGCAGCGCCAAATTCGCCAGGTGAACGGTACGCGGCGCGCTACGAGATCAATATGCTGCGCTGTATTTTCTGCGGGTACTGTGAAGATGCCTGCCCGACCAACGCGATTGTCCTCGAACACCAGTATGAACTCTCATTCTATGACCGCCGAAGTTCGATCCTCACCAAAGACGATCTCCTGGTTCCACCTGATAAGGGACATGGCGAGATTCCACCGATCCTGCAACAGGTGAATCGCCGTCCCAGTCCGCCAGCTCAGATCGACCTGTAGTCAGAACGAGGCAGCGATGGAATTCATTATTTTCCTGATCACGGCAGCTGTCGCGATTACAGGCGCAGTGGCGATGCTGCTCAGTCCAAACGCCATTCATAGCGCTATCTTCCTGCTGATTAACTTTGTTGCGATTTCGGTGCTCTACGTGCTCCTGTATGCGCCATTTCTCTTTGTCATCCAGTTAATTGTGTACGCAGGCGCGATCATCGTACTGTTCCTCTTCGTGGTCATGCTCCTTGGTGCCGAGCGTGCCGAGGATACCCGCGAACGCTTTGCCTGGCAACGTCCGCTGGGATTGACGCTTGCAGCGATTCTGCTTGGCCTGATCGGGTATATTGCACTGCGCGGTCCGGCGCCTGAGTCGGCGGTTGTCGATCAGCAGTTCGCTGCTCCAGAACGTATTGCAGAAGCGCTCTTCACCACGTATCTGCTGCCGTTCGAGATTACGGCGTTTCTGTTGCTCGCTGCAGTGGTCGGTGTTATTGTGTTGCATACGTCGGAAAACCACAAAACTGGAGAACCGAGAGCAGAGAACTGATGCCATTTTGGATTTTTGATGTTGGGGTACTATGCCTGGCATCACAAAGCCTGCAATTCCATGCGGCAATGCAGCATACCTCGCGCTCGACGGTATGGACTGCTAAAGCAAGACTTCAGCAATCCATAGAACGCTCACCGACGATCAGGGTGGCATGATCGACGGGAATCGGTATGAGAACCAGGAACTAGAGCTGCACACGGTGTGGGTGCTGCATATGCTACATTGAGATTCGAAAGCCGAGAACCGGGAATCAGAAAACAAACATTAGAGAATGAAGAGTTGAAAACCAAGAATAAGGGAGTGAAAACCATAAATCGGAGTAAAAGCCAAGTCATGGGTTGACGGTTGGTATTCCGAAATAGAAAACTGAAAAATCAAGAAACCGGAAAACGAGAACTCAAAATCAGGAGCCAACAATTGAAAATCAAGAATTGAGAGCCGAACACCAAACATCACGCAATCATATAATCACACAATCATACAATCACACACCAGAACAGGAATAGAATCGCATGGTACCGGCAAGTTACTACATTCTGCTCAGCGGGCTGCTGTTCACCCTTGGCGTCGTCGGCGTCCTCACGAGGCGTAATGCGCTGGTGATCTTCATGTCAGTCGAGTTGATGCTGAACTCGGCTAATCTGGCGCTGGTCACCTTTGCGATGACACGGCAGGATGTCGCCGGTCAGATCGTCGTTTTCTTCGTGATCGTGGTGGCAGCAGCGGAAGTTGCGGTTGGACTTGCGCTGCTGGTGGCGATTTTCCGCACCAAACATACAACCGATGTGGATGAGATTCGTGCGTTGAACGGGTGAGTGAGCATGACAAGCGCAGGTTCAGAACAATGATGCGCTTTTCGCTCGTCGCCTGACAGGACATGTTCCACAATGGACTGGATTATCTGGTTAATCCCTGCTTTCCCATTCCTAGGGTTTCTGCTCAATGCGCTGGTTGTGCGCCGGGAACGCGATGCCGGCATCCTCGCCTCGGTTATGGTCGGGTTGTCGTTCATTGCAACGATCGTGGCGATGGTGCTGCTCGAACAGGCGCCTGCCGAAGCGAAGCGACTGACCTGGACGTTGTGGGAGTGGATCGCTGTCGCCGATTTTCGGGTGGCGTTCGGTTTGTTGTTCGACCCGCTCACGGCTGTGATGGCGCTCTTGATCACCGGCGTCGGCGGACTGATCCACATCTACTCGATCGGGTACATACACGGCGACGTGCGCCCGGTGCGCTTCTTCGCCTTTATGAACCTGTTCGTCTTTGCCATGCTGATGCTGGTGATGGCGGACAATCTGTTGCTGCTGTTCCTTGGCTGGGAAGGCGTCGGGTTGTGTTCGTTCCTGCTCATCGGGCATTATTTCGATCGACGCTCCGTGCCGCCGGGCATCAATCCGTCCGATGCAGCAGTGAAAGCGTTCGTTGTCAACCGGATCGGCGACGCGGCAATGCTGGCGGCATTGTTTGCGATCTTCACCAACTTTGGCACCCTGTCGTTCTACGACAATCCGCAGCTTGGCATTGGCGGCTATCTGGACCAGGCATTCGTCGTTGCGGGTGAAACCGTCGATCTCGGCGCGTTTGGGCGGCTGCCGCTCATTGCGGGGATCACTCTGCTCATGCTGGTCGCCGTTGCGGGTAAATCGGCGCAACTGCCGCTCTACACCTGGTTGCCCGATGCGATGGCCGGTCCTACACCGGTGTCGGCGCTGATCCACGCGGCAACGATGGTGACCTCCGGGGTCTACCTGATTGTGCGCAACCATACGTTGTTCGAGCAGCCGGCATCGGCAGCGCCGTGGGTTCTGGTGATCGGCGTGATGACGGCGTTCATTGGTGCGACAGCTGCCGTGGCGCAGCTCGATATCAAGCGCGTGCTGGCGTATTCGACAGTCTCGCAACTTGGCTATATGGTCGCAGCCGTGGGTATGGGAGCGTATGTCGCAGGCATGTATCACCTGCTTACTCACGGGCTGTTCAAGGCGTTGCTCTTCCTGGCGGCCGGTTCGGTCATCCACGGCTGTGGCGGGCAGCAAGATATGCGACGGATGGGCGGGTTGCGCGACAGTATGCCGGCTACGTTTCGCCTGTATCTCATCGGCGCGCTGGCGCTGAGCGGCATCTTCCCGCTGGCAGGGTTCTGGAGCAAGGATGAAATCATCGCTCATGCCTGGTTCGCTGCGCGCAGTCCGCTGGCAGCCATCCTGCTGATCCTCACCTCAGCAATCACGGCGTTCTATATGGGTCGCCAGATCGGGATGGTCTTCTTTGGACGACCGCGCGACCCGGCGCTGCACGCGCATGAGAGCGGCTCCACAATGCGCTGGCCCATGATCGCTCTGGCCGGCGGCGCAATCATCGGCGGGCTGATCAATTTCCCTGGATTGCACTGGCTGAACAGTTATCTGCGTCCTGTGCTTCAGGAACCCGAGGTTATCTATACGCTTGGCATGGGCGTTCTGGCTACGATCACCACTCTAGTGAGTGCAGGTACGGGGTATTTGGGCTGGAAAACCTATGCCCGCGACCTCGAGCCGCGCATCCGTATCAGTAAGGACGATCCGGCGTTTCGTTACCTTGGCGATCTGTGGCGCGGCATGGAAATTGGTTGGGGGCTCGACTGGCTCTATCAGCGGGTATTTGTTCGCCCCTATCGCGCCGCATCGATCTTCCTCAGTCAGGTGGTCGACCGTGAGGGTATCGATGGCGTACTGGTCGATGGCACGGCGCATGGGCTGACCCGGTTGGCGCGCGGGTTGCGTCTGCTGCAGACCGGGTACGTTCGTACATATGCTCTGATGTTTCTGGTTGGCGTGATCATTGTTGTCGCATTCTTCACTTTGCGCGGTTAGATGTATGAATGGTGTACCCCTTCTTTCCATGACAATCTGGCTGCCGGCGCTGGGGGCGCTGGTGGTGCTGGCGTTGCCGCGCGAAAACGTTGCTGCGCAGCGCAGCGTGTCGCTGGGCGCTGCGCTGCTGGCGCTGGCAGCGGCGCTGGGGGTGGCGCTGCTCTTCGATCCGGCGCGCGCCGGTTTTCAACTCGTCGAAAGTGTGGCATGGGTGCCGTCATGGGGCATCAGTTATACCGTCTCGGTTGATGGAATCAGCTTGTGGCTGG